>DASXOU010000935.1:0-5086 GCA_036494045.1 Polyangia bacterium
AGATCGCGGAGATGCCCGTCGGTCGCGAAGTCACGATCGAGCACCTCGAGGTCAAGCTCGACCTCACCTACAACTGGGGCTACGAAAAAGCGCGCCAGGACTTGCGTGATCTTTACAAGAAGGCGCAGCGCAGCCAGTGGCAGCCGGACGTGACGCTGCCGTGGGACGCGTCGGTCGACCTCACCAAGCCGCACTATCCGGAGGAGCTCTTTCCGCTCTACGGCAGCGACATCTACAAGAAGCTGACCGACGGCGAGAAGGAGCGGCTCGGCGTCGAGATGTTCAGCTGGATCCTGTCGCAGTTCCTGCACGGCGAGCAGGGCGCGCTGCTCGCCGCCGCGCAGCTGGTCAACTCGGTGCCCGACATGGACTCGAAGTACTACGCGTCGACGCAGGTCTACGACGAGGGGCGCCACGTCGAGGTCTACGATCGCTACCTGCACGAGAAGATCGGCTTCTCCTATCCGATCTCGCCGTACCTGAAGAAGCTGCTCGATCTCATCCTCACCGACTCGCGCTGGGACATGAAGCTCCTCGGCATGCAGATCATGGTCGAGGGGCTCGCGCTCGCTGCCTTCGGCATGATCCGGCAGCAGACCTCGGAGCCGCTCCTCAAAAAGCTCACGCACTACGTGATGCTCGACGAGGCGCGCCACGTCGCCTACGGCGTGCTCTCGCTGAAGAATTACTACGGCGACATGAAGGAGTCGGAGCGGCTCGAGCGCGAAGACTTCATCTACGAAGCGGCGGTGCTGATGCGCGATCGCTTCTTGTATCAGCAGGTCTGGGAAAAAATGGGGATGCCCGTCGAGGAGTGCAAGCAGATCGCGCTCGGCTCGATGCCGCAGCAGATGTTCCGGCAGATGCTGTTCTCCAAGATCGTGCCGGCCGTGAAGAAGATGGGGCTCATCAGCGAGCGGCAGCGCAAGCGCTTCGCCGATCTCGGGATCTTGCAGTTCGAGTCGTGGGCCGATCCGTTCGAGGATCTCGAGCGCGAGACGGCCAACGCCGGCGCGCTCGTCGCGTAGCTTTCGCTTACGTCAATTCGACAATAAGTAATTCAGGCACGGCGGCGACGCAGCGCGAGGCCGAGGAGCGCGAGGCCGAGGATGAGCGGCGCGCCGAGGTTGCTGGCGCCGGCGATGCTGCAGCCCGACTTGCCGCCGCTGTCGCCGTTGCCGCTGCCGCCGCTGCCGCCGGCGCCGCCGCTGCCGCCCGCGCCGCCACCACCACCACCGCCGCTTCCACCGGCGCCGCCGTCGCTGCCGTCGCCGCCGCCGGAGCCGCCCGAGCCGCCGCCACCGCCGCCACCGCTACCGCCCGAGCCGGCGCCGGTCGTGGTGAAGCTGTCGACGACGTTGCCGGAGTCGTCGTACGCGGTGCCGCTCACCATGTTGCCGGCGATGTGCAGCATGACGTAGTTGAACTCCATGGCGCCGCCGATCGATTTCTCGGTCGTCGCCTTCGACGTCGCCTGGATGTTGTAGTACGGCGCGCCGGCGCCGCCCGACACGATGTAGACGGGGTGCTGGCCGTCGTTCATGCGCGCGTAGATGTGATCGTGGCCGGCGAAGACCGCGGTCACCTTGCTCGCGGCGTCGTCGAAGATGGGCACGAAGTTCGACTGCGTGCCGGAGTCGTCGCCGTGCTGGCCGACGGAGTACGGCGCCTGATGCAGCCACACGAACACGTGATCGATCGTGTTGTCCGCCTTGGCGTTCGAAATCTGCGTCGTCAGCCACGTCTTCTGCGTGGCGTCGCCCGAGTTGTTGCCGTCGAGCGCGACGAACATCGCGTTGCCGCAGGTGAACGAGTAGTACGGCTGCCAGGCGGCGTCGTCGAGCGTGCGGCCCGACGTCGGGAAGACCTTGGCGTAGCCGGCCTTGAGCACCGTCAGGTCGAGGGTCCCGGTGAGCTGGTTGGCGTCGTGATTGCCGGGCGCGGCCATGAACGGCGTGGTCGCCACCACCGCGGCGGCGGTCTTGAAGAAGTTGGCGAGATAGCCGGCGTACGAGCCGTCGGTCTGGATGTCGCCGCTCTCGAACACCATGTCGGGCGCGTCTTTTTGGATCTGCGCGACGATCTTGGCGTGCTCGGCTTCGCCGTCGCGGCTGTCGCCGTAGAAGGCGACGTCCATCGGCATGCCGGCGACGGGGCAGGTGTGAAACGTGTGCGTCGCGGCGTCGGTCGGGACCTGGTAGTCGTAGGCGGCGCCGGGCGTGAGGCCGGTGATGACCGCTTCCCAATCGCAGTTGCTGCTGGCGCAGGCGCCGGCGCCGGTCACGGTCGAGAAGGTCGCGGTGCCCGACGGGCGGTACTGCACCGTCGGTGTCAGCGTCGCCGACGAGCCCCAGTGGACCATCATCTTGTCGGCGGTGACGCCGCGCGCGATGATCGGGCCGTAGGTGAGCGTCGCGGCGGCGTGGGCGGCCGGGGCGGCGAGCCCCAGGACGGCGATCGTGATTCCAGCGAGTTGCGTTCGCATGCGTGCCTCGGGAGCAACGAGTGTGCCCTCGTAAGTAGCCCGTGTTACCGGCAGGGGACAACCGACAAGTGCCCGAACCAGGTGTGAACGCGGGGAAATCGGGCTAAAGTAGGGAGCCCATGGCAGAGCGGCTGCCACCGAAGACGTCGCGCGACCCGAGCATGGAGGTCGAAGTCGAGCCGGACACCGGCGAGACCAAGCTGCCTCCGCCGCGGGCGATCGGCGAGCGCGAGCGGAAGATTTCGGCGCCGCCGCCGCCGCCGCCGTCGCGCAAGCGGACGCTGACGCCGCCGCCGCCGATGCCGGAGAGCGCGACGCCGGAGCCGAGCGTGATGTTGCCGTCGGACGCGATCACGCTCGAGCCCGATTCGGCGCCGCTGCCGGAGCGGCCGACGCAGATCGTGCAGCCGCGCGAGGTGCAGCTGCGCGAGGTGCCGTCGCCGCGCGACGCGCCGGCGCCGATCACGCAGCGCGACGCCTTGGCGCCGATCGCGCATTCGCCGTCGCCGGCGCCGCATTCGCTGCCGCGCGAGCCGGCGCACGCGCCGAATCCGAACGCGCCGGTGCCGCCGCCGCCGCCGCGCCGGCGTTCGGCGACGGAGCCGCCGACGACGGCGGCGCTGCCGGCCAAGGCGGCCGAGGCGTGGCGCACCGAGATCGACATCCTGCGCCGCGAAGCCGAGGCGCTGCGCGATCGCGACGCGCCCAAGGCGGCGCTGCTCTACGGCTCGATCGCGCAGATCGCGACGTCGGTGATGGCCGATCCGTCGACGGCGGCGGCGGCGTTGCACGCGGCGTCGCAGCTCTTGCCCGGGACGGGCCTGGTGCGCGAGCGCTGGATCGCGCTCTTGTCGCGGCGGGACGCGGCGGTGTCGCAGCGCTGGGAGCGCGCGCTCGAGCTCGGCCGCGCGGAGCTGCCGCTGGTCGGCGATCCGCACGAGCGCGTGGCGCTGCTCATCGACATCGCGACCATCGAGGAGCTGGTGGTCGGCGATCTGGCGCACGCGCGCATCGCGCTCGAAGAAGCGCGCGAGATCGATCCGGCCAACGTGTCGGTGCTCGAGGCGCTCGCCGAGATCTATCTCGCCGACAGCGACTGGGAGAAGCTGGTGGCGGCGATGTCGTCGATGGCCGACGCCACCAGCGACGTGGTGTTCCGCTCGATGCTGCGTCACGGCGCCGGGCAGATCCAGGAAGTGATGCTCAATCAGCGCGCGGCGGCGCGCGCGTCCTACAAGATCGCGCTCAACGACGACATGACCAACCTGCCGGCGGCGGCGTCGCTGTCGTCGCTGGCGCTGATGCAGGAAGACTGGGGCGAGCTGGCGCGCGTGCTCGTGGCCGAGTCGGACCTCGTCGACGATCCGCGCACGCAGCGGCGGCTGTGCGAGCGCGCGGGCGACTTGTATTGGGAGCGGCTCGGCGACGCGGAGAACGCGATCGGCGCCGATCGGCGCGCGTCGATGGCCACGCCCGACGAGGCGGCGCCGCTGCGCAAGCTCGCCGCCGTGCTCGAGTCGAACGCGCGCTGGCGCGAGCTCGTCGACGTGTACGTGGCGGAGCTGCCGCTGGTCAAAGATCCGGAGGAGCGCGCCGACCTGCATCATCGCATCGGCGAGGTCTACGAGACGCATCTCGGGCGCATCGACGACGCGGTGGCGGCCTATCGCGCCGCGCTCGAGTCGGTGCCGACGCACATGCCGACCTTGCAGGCGCTGGGCGCGCTCTATCGCGCCGCCGAGCGTTGGAGCGATCTGGCCGACATGGATCTGCGCGAGGCCGAGCGCATCGGCGATCCCGAGCGGCGCGCGTCGCGCTACTTCGACGTCGCCGATCTGGTCGAGCGGCGGCTCGGCGATCAGCCGCACGCGATCTCGCTCTACGAACGCTGCCTCGACCTCGTGCCCGGGCATCGCGCCGCGTTCGCCGCGCTCGACGCGCTCTATCGCCGCGAGGAGCGCTGGCGCGACATCGTCGCCATCTACGAGCGGCAGGCGCAGGCGGTGCAGGATCCCAAGCTCGTCCGCTTCTACAAGCAGGAGATCGGGCGGCTGTGGCGCGAGCGCGTGCCCAACGCCGACAAGGCGGCGCAGGCCTATCGCGACGCGATGGCGATCGAGGCGCCCGATCTGGCGCCGCTTCTGATGCTGGCGACGACGCTGGAGCAGGCGCAGCGCTGGGAGCTGCTCGTCGAGGCGCTGGAGAAGCTGGTGGCGCAGCTCTCGAGCGAGGACGATCGCATCGCGATGCTGCATCGGCTCGGGCGCGTGCTCGAGACGCAGCTCGGGCAGGAAGAGAAGGCGCTGGCGGCGCACGCGCGCGTGCTCGAGGTCGACGCCACCAACGAGACCTCGCTGCGCGCGATCGGGCGGCTGCATTATCGCGCCGGGCGCTGGCTCGACGTGATCACGAGCTACGGCAAGCAGCTGCCGTTGGCCAACACGCCCGAGGAGCAGGCGGCGCTCTATTACCGCATCGGGCGCGTCTACGAGCGCAAGCTCGGGCGGCGCGACGATGCGCTGACCGCGTACGAGGTGTCGCTCGATCACGACGCGGCGTATCGGCCGGCGCTGCGCGCGCTCGATCGGATCTTGCGGCGCG
>DASXOU010000936.1:0-13841 GCA_036494045.1 Polyangia bacterium
CGGCGTCGTCGTCGCGGCCGGCGGCGACCTGCCGCGCGCCCGCGCTCGAGTGCGCGCGACTGTCCGAGAGCGCGCGCCGCCTCATGCGCGGCAAGCGCTACGCCGACGCCATCGCCGCGATCCAGCCGGCGCTGGCCACGCGCGGCGCCTGCGCCGATCGCGTCGCCGCCTGCCGCGACGAGCTCGGCTACCTGCGCGCCGAGGCGCTGCGCCTCATGGGCAAGCTCGACGACGCCGTCGCCGCCTATCGCGCGCTCGATCGCGCCGGCGCGCGCCCGACGACGCGCCAGAACGCGCTCTACGCGGCCGCGCAGCTCGAGCGCCGCCAGGGTCGCGCGGACGCGGCGCGGCTCGACTTCGAAGCGGCGCTGTCGGCGTCGCCCAAGGGCCCGTTGCGGCAAGAGGCGATGCTCGGCGCAATGCAATGCGCGGCGGCCGCCGGCGGCGACGTCGCGCTCGCGGCGGCGCGACGCTACCTGGCCGCGTTTCCCAGCGGCATGGGCGCCGACGAGGCGCGCCGAATCGAAGCGCGACAAGCCGCGCAGCGCGGATCGGCCCCGTGAAGTCGGCAGCGCTGGCCGCGGCGCTGTTCCTCTGCGCTTCGTGTCGTGTCGACGTCGAGCTGGTGATCCCGCCCGATCTCGCAATCCCCGACATGGCCAGCTCGGTCGTCGCCTGCGTACCCAACGGCGGCGCTTGCAGCGACGGTAGCGCCTGCTGCTCCACGCGCTGCGCCGGCGACGTCTGCGCCGCGGTGACCACGTGCGGCAGCGAAGGCGCCGGCTGCGCCTCGGCCAGCGACTGCTGCTCGTTCCTCTGCGGTCCCGGCCTCGGCGGCGCCAGCGTCTGCAAGAACCCCGCGGGCTGCGCCTCCGATGGACAGCCGTGCGATCACGCCGACGCCTGCTGCTCGCTCTTCTGCGCCAGCGACGGCACCTGCGAGCCGGGCCTGTGCCTCGTCGCCATGACCACGTGCTCGGACTCGCGCCAATGCTGCGGCAGCGACTGCGCCGGCGGCAAGTGCGCGATGCCCGGCGGGCCCTGCCGCGGCGCCGGCGAAGCGTGCAACGGCAGCCCCGACTGCTGCTCCGCCGAATGCAGCGGCGCTGCCGGCGCGATGCGCTGCGCCGCGCTTTCCGCCTGCCGCGTCGACGGCGAAGTGTGCGACGGCCCCGACGACTGTTGCGCCGGCACCTGCGCGCCCGCCGGCGCCGGCGTCCCCTTGTGCGCCAAGATCGCCGGCTGCTCGGTCGCCGGCGAGATCTGCATGAACGACGGCATGTGCTGCAGCGGCGCCTGCCGCGCCGAGGACGGCACGATGCGCTGCCAGGCGATCTCCGGCTGCGCGCCCGCCGGCGAGCGCTGCGCCGTCGACGCCGACTGCTGCGCGCACAGCTGCACCGTCGGGCCCGATATGGTCGCGCGTTGCGCCGCCGCGCCCGGCTGCCACGCCGTCGGCGAGCGCTGCAACATGGATCCCGACTGTTGCGCCGGCGACAAGTGCCTGACCAGCGCGAGCGGCGCCAAGCGCTGTCTCGACGCGCCGCCGGTCTGCGGCGAAAACGGATCGTCCTGCGCGGTGCCCGACGACTGCTGTTCGGCCTTCTGCCGCCCCGACGCCACCGGCGCCACGCGCTGCGCCGGCAGCTGCGCCCCCGCCGGCGCGCCCTGCGTGGCCGCGGCCGATTGCTGCGCCGGCGCCTGCGTCGGTCAGCCGGGCGCGCGCGCCTGCGCCGTCGCCGCTACCGACGGCGGCGTGCCCGCCTGCATCGCCGCCGGCGACGCCTGCGATCCGACGGCCGACCAATGCTGCGCCGGCAGCCACTGCGACACTGTGGCGGAGGGTGGCACCTTCTGCGTCGGGCTCATCCAATGACGCACGTCATCCCCGCGAATCGGCGAAAATTTTTCTAACCGATCGTCCAGCGCCTCGCCACTAGGAGGACGAGAGGTGCGCATGCGCGCGACGGCTTGGATCTCGTTCTTGCTGTTGGTCGGCTCGACCAACGGCTGCTCGTGCAGTCACAACGCCGGCAACGGCAACGGCGACGGCGGCGGCGGCAGCAGCGACATGAGCGCGATCGCCGGCGGCGATCTCATGATCATGCCGAGCGACGTCACGCTCGACATCACCGCCGGCGCCGGCACCGCGGCGACGCAGACCTACACCGTGCAGACGCTCGGCGGCCAGGACGTCACGTCGCAAGCGACGCTGTCGGTCGACGACACCACGCTCGGCTCGTTCTCGGCCAACGTCTTTACCAGCAACGTCGACCACGGCGGAACGACGACGGTGCGCGCGATGTACAACGGGCTGGGCGGCTTCGCCACGCTGCACGTCAAGCTGCACGCGTCGGTCACCGGCGACACCTGCCCCGGCTGTCCGCCGTTCCCCGGCTCGGGCACACCCGCGTGCACGGCGACGGCGCAGACGCCGCTCGTCATCTACCCGAACGACGGCACGCTGGTGCCGCCGAACATGAACGTGCTCGAGACCCAGTTCGATCAGGGCACGGGCAACACGCTCTTCGAGATCGACTACGAGAATGCCGCCACCGACGTGACCGTCGAGATCACGTGCAACCCGATCACCGACTCCAAGGGCAGCGCGACCAACGGCTGCAGCTACGATCTCAGCCAGGACGTCTGGGACTTCCTCTCGAACTCGAACCGCGGCGGCGATCCGCTCAACGTCATCGTCCGCGCCACCGACGCCAGCGGCGACTGCGTTGCGACCTCTTCGAGCCAGGTGGCGATCTCGTTCGCGCAAGAAGATCTGAACGGCGGCATCTATTATTGGCAGTCGGTCGCCGTCGCCGGCTTGCAGGGCGCCACCGGCGGCATCTTCCGCTACGACTTCGGCAAGCGCGGACAGACGCCGGAGGCGTTCCTCGCGCCGACGGCGTCGGGCGGCACCATGCAGCGCTGCGTCGGCTGCCACTTCCTCTCGCGCGACGGCGCCAAGATGACCTACGGCAACGACGACCCCGACGCCGACGACGAGTACAGCGATCTGTCGTCGTCGCTCATCGACGTCGCCACCAAGGTTGCGGTCACGCTCAACAAGCCCGGCTTCCAGGCGTTCGCGCCCGATCACAGCGTGTTCCTGGCGTCGGTCGGCGCCGGCGCAGGCATGGGTCCGATGGCCGGTGATCCCAACTCGTTTCTGCTCTTCGACGGCAACAGCGGAGCGGCGGCATCGCCGGCGACCGTCCCGACCAACAGCACGCGCGCCACGCAGCCCGACTACTCGGCCGATGGCACGCGCGTCGTCTTCGTCGAGCCCGCCAACTTCACGTTTCCGAGCTACACGCGCGTCGACGACAACCACTTCACCGGCGGCAGCCTCTACACGATGACGGCGAGCGGCACGACGTTTGGCACGCCGCAGCCGCTGTTGCCGTCGAACGGCGAGAATAACTACTACCCGGCGTTTTCGCCCGACGGCAACTTCATCATCTTCAACCGCGTGCCGCTCATGGGCACGGCGTCGACGGTGGGCGCCTGCACCGCCGACTCCTGCCCGAACGACGCGTTCTCCAATCCGAACGCGCGCATCTTCCTCATGCCGTCGACGGGCGGCACGCCGATCGATCTGGTCAACTTGAACTTCGGCGGCATGATCTCGAACTCGTGGCCGCGCTTCGCCCCGACGACGCAGACCTACAAGGGCGATCAGATCGCGTGGGTCACGTTCTCGTCGGTGCGCGACTATGGCGACGTGGTGCGCAACACGGCGATGGTCGCGGGCGCGCCGCAGCACACCTGCTATCCGCCGGAGTCGCCGGAGAACACGTCGATGAACAAGAACGTCACCACCGATCCGACGTGCCTTCAGCCGCAGCTGTGGATGGCGGCGATCGATCTGACCAAGGCGGCCTCGGGAGTCGACACCAGCCGTCCGGCGTTCTGGCTGCCGTTCCAGGATCCGACCGCGCACAACCACATCGCGCAGTGGGTGGTGCAGCTGGTCGGCGGGCCGCCGGCCGACGGCGGCATGTGCACGGCGTCGGGCGCAGCCTGCACCACCAGCGCCCAATGCTGCAACGGCGGCTGCTGCAGCAACGTGTGCGGCTGCATCCCCTGACGCGGCGAGGAGAAACCATGGCAGACACTGCGAAAGCCGAGCAGCGGCGCCATCCGCGCTTGCCGCTCTATGCGACGGTAGAGCTGCGCGCGGCCGGCGAGGTGCTGGTGCTCGCCGTGCGCAACATCTCGCTCGGCGGCGCGTTCTTGTCGTCGGACGCGGAGGCGCTGGTGAGCGTGCGCGTCGGCAGCGAAGAGGACGTCCTCGTCTTCGACGGCAGCGACGAGGAGCTGCAGATCGTGGTGCGCGCGCGCATCGTCCGCAAGCAGAACGACGGCATCGCGCTGGCGTGGGTCGGCGAAGACGCGGTCTTCAAAGTCGCGCGCCTGCTCGAAGTCAGCGAGTCGTAGCTTCAGTCGGCGGCGACGTGGACGTTGCGGCCGCTCTGCTTGGCGCGATAGAGCCGCCGGTCGACGGTGTCGATGAAGCGCAGCCATTCTTCGCCCGCCGCCGGTACGACCGTGCCGACGCCGACGCTGATGGTCACGTGCGCCGCCGCCGCCGAGCGCTCGTGCGCGATCGCTTCGCGCGTCACCGACTCGCGGCACAGCGCCGCCACTGCCTCGGCGCCGGCGGCGTCGGTCTCGGGCAAGACCAACGCGAACTCCTCGCCGCCGTAGCGCGCCAGGATGTCGCGCGGCCGCCGCGCCGCCACGCCGAGCGCTTGCGCCACGCGCTTCAAGCAGTCGTCGCCGCGGATGTGGCCGTAGTGGTCGTTGTACTGCTTGAAGAAGTCGATATCGATGAGCAGCAGCGACAGCGGCCGCTGGCTGCGGCGCGCGCTGTCCCACTCGCGCTCGCTCAGCGAATCGAAGCGGCGCCGGTTGGCGATGCCGGTCAGGCCGTCCTTGAACGACAGATCCTCGAGCTCGCGCTGCAGCCGCTTGAGCTCGTCCTCGGTGCGCTTGCGCTCCGAGATGTCGAACATGAAGCCGACCAGCGCTTCGACGGTGCCGTCGTCGCGCCGCACCACGTGCACGACGTCGCGGATCCAGACGTAGCTGCCGTCCTTGTTGAGCGCGCGGTAGTCGGCTTCGTGATCGATGCCGGCTTTCGACTGCGCGACGCAGAAGTCGGGCACCCACTTTTGATCGTCGGGGTGCATGCGCGTCGCCCAATCCTGCACCGTGGCCCAGCTCTCCGGCGTCCAGCCGAGGAGCTGCTCGATCTGCGGCCCGACGTAGGCGAATTGGCCGCTGCTCCAGTCGATCTTCCAGGGAATGGCGTTGGTCGATTCGAGCAGCGCCTTGTAGACGTCCACGTCCTTCATGGTTTCCCACCCGCCCGGTGATAGAGGTCGATCAGCTGCGCCGGATCATCGTACACGATCCGGCGGCTCTGGCGCAGGTCCTCGCGAATGAGCGCGATCATCCGCAGCAAGATCTCTTTGGGGAACGAGTCGGGCTTGCGGCCGGTGACCTCCGACAAACGGCCGGCGAGCACCACCGGATCGTTGGCCAGCGGACCGACGCGATAGCCGAGCTTTCCGCCGATCGCCTCGGCCGGCAGATCCATGAAGCGCCCCGCCTTCTGGCGGAAGAAGTCGAGTGTCACGCGATAGGCGTTGGCGCCGAGGATCGGCAGATCCTCGGGCAGCGGCTCGAGGTCGTCGGTGTGCTGCAGCCGCGTCGCCAGCGGCAAGAGCTGCGCGAGCTGGTACTTCTTCATGTTGGCGTTGCCGACGCGCACGAGGGTGGCGATGAGCTCGCCGAGCGACGCGTGGCCGATGATCGCCGCGCGCTTGGGCAGGCCGCCCCAGACGCCGTCGGCGCCGTTGGCCAGCGCCTCGAGCACCGACGCGTTCTCGAAGCCGCCGCCCGAGTGCATGTGCACGAGCAGCTTCTTCGGCG
Source organism: Polyangia bacterium (assembly GCA_036494045.1). Taxonomy (GTDB): domain Bacteria; phylum Myxococcota_A; class Polyangia; order Palsa-1104; family Palsa-1104; genus JAQBQH01. The sequence goes on from DASXOU010000936.1 coordinate 5,938, forward strand.
TGGGCAAGAGCTCGCGCGCGGCGGCGACGTAGCTGCCGACCAGGAACGGCGGGAAGGTGCCGCGGTCGTCCTCGAAGCTGACGCCTTCGATGGGCTGGCCGGCGAGCATCGTCAGCACGTCGTAGACGACCTCCTCGTTGTCGTGGAAGGCGTCGCAGCCGTCGACGATGTTGATGATGATGCGCGGCTTTTTGCCGCGGTCGCCGACGATGTTGTCGTTGAGCCATTGGATGCTCGTCGGCAGATCGTCGTAGACCCGCGGCTTGATGTTTTCCTTGCTGAGGTAGACCTCGTGCAGGGTGTTGGGCACGCGATAGTCCTTGAGCTTGACCATCGAGCGCGACGGGATGAAGCCGTCGGGCGTGACGCCGCCGATATCGGTGAAGGCGAAGCCGCCGGTCATGTCGATCTGGTGATCGCGGAGATACATCATGAACAGATCGTCGACCTCGAGCTCGTCGGGATAGTCGTAGTCGAGCGTGCCGAGGAGGATGTTCGTGAAGCCGAACTCGCGCATCAGAGGCAGGATCGCCACCTTGTCCTCGAGCGTCTGGCCGAGCCGGGAGCCGAACGGATTTTCACGAAGCGAGAGGTCGATGAAGTAGGGATCGATCTCGGCGAGGCGATCGAGCTTGCGCTGCGCTGCGGCGAGGTGATCGCGGGCGCGCGCGCGGGCGGCGTCGGATATGGGCATGGCACGAGCATATCGGAGCGCGCCGGTCGCGTGAAGCGCCCGCGGCGCACGCCCGTTCAGCGAGGGGGCGGCGGCTTACGTGAAAAACGTTTACTCGCCCGGCCCTTGATTCGCTCGTCAGACACTCCATAGTGTTGTGGTTGTAGAAATGATGGGTAACCCAAAAGAAGCACCCGCTCTTCCGCTCGCTCACGCCGTTCAGTTCTACGAGAACGACCTGTTTCTCGCGCACGCTGTCGCGAAATTTCTCGCCGATGGGTTGTCGCGTGCCGAGCCGGCGCTGGTGGTGGCCACCGAACCGCATCGCGCCGCGTTCGCGTCCGCGCTCGCGGAGATGGGTATCGACGTCGACGCGGCGACGGCGAGCGGGCAGCTGCTCATGCTCGACGCCGCCGAGACGCTGGCGCAGCTCATGGTCGACGGCCGGCCCGATGCCGAGCGCTTCGACCGCGTCGTCGGCGGGACCATCCGCCGGCGCGTCGGCGAGCACGGCGGCCGTCCGCTGCGCGCGTACGGCGAAATGGTCGACCTTCTGTGGCGCGAGGGCGAACGCAGCGCCGCGCTGCTGCTCGAAGAGCTGTGGAACGACCTCGGCGCGCGCGAGAGCTTCTCGCTGCTCTGCGCCTACGTGATGGGCAACTTCTACAAGCGCAGCGACGGCGAGGCGTTCGCGCTGGTGTGCGACGCCCATTCGCACGTGTTTCCGACGGAGAAGTCCCCGGCGCTCGACGACGTCGATGCCTTGCGGCGCCAGCTCGGCGGCCTACAGCAGCGCAACGTCGCGCTCGAAAAAGAGATCCTGCACCGCCGCGAGCTCGAGTCGGCGCTGCGCGAAGCGCTGCGCGAGCGCGACGACGCCCAGCGCCAGCGCCGCGACGCCATGGACAAGGGACGGGTCTACGAGTCCCGCGCCGAGCTGCTCATGCGTGTCAGCGCGATGCTGTCGGACGCGATCGAGTACGGGCCGACGCTGCGCCGCGTCGCCGAGATCGCGGTGCCGGCGCTGGCCGACTGGTGCGCGATCGTGGTGCGCAACCCCGACGGCAGCATGCAGCGCGCGGCGGTGGTCCACAAAGACGCGAGTCTGGCCGCGGTGGCGCGCGAGTACGAGGGCCCGTGTCAGCGGCCGCTCGACCGCGAGTCGAGCCTGACCGCGATCGCCCTCGAGGCGGGCGAGCCCAAACACTTCGCCGACCTCAGCGACGAGGATCTGCAGGCCGGCGCCGACGACGAGCGCCAGCTACAGATGCTACGCGCGCTCGGCTGCGCGTCGTGCGTGGTCGCGCCGATGCTCGCGCACGGCGAGGCCGTCGGCTGGATGTGGCTCGCCTTCGCCGACTCGACGCGCCGCTTCGGCCCGGCCGACGTCGCGATCATCGCCGAGCTGGCGCTGCGCGCGGCCGTGAGCGTGGAGAACGCGCTCCTCTATCGCCAGGCCAAAGAGCGCGAGGCCGACCAGCGCCGCCAGGCCGAGCGCCGCTTCGACCTGCTCGTCGAGAGCATCCGCGACTACGCCGTCTTCATGCTCACGCCGACGGGACACATCGCGACCTGGAACCCCGGCGCCGAGCGCATCAAGGGCTACGTCGCAAGCGAGATCGTCGGCAAGCACTTCTCCACCTTCTATCCCGCCGAGGACGTCAACGCCGGCAAGTGCGAGTACGAGCTCGCCGAGGCGACGCGCGAAGGCCGCTTCGAGGACATCGGCTGGCGCGTGCGCAAGGACGGCTCGCTGTTCTGGGCCAACGTGGTCATCAGCGCCATCCGCGACGAGAGCGGCGACCTCGTCGGCTTCGCCAAGGTCACGCGCGATCTGTCCGAGCGCAAGCGTGCCGAGGAGGCTGAGCAGGCGCGGCGCATCGCCGAAGAGGCCAACCCCGCCAAGGACGAGTTCCTGGCCATGCTCGGGCACGAGCTGCGCAATCCGCTGTCGCCGATCGTGACCGCGTTGCAGCTGATGAAGCTGCGCGGCGGCTCGGAGCGCTTCGCCAAGGAGCAACAGATCATCGAGCGCCAGGTGCAGCACATGGTGCGGCTCGTCGACGATCTGCTCGACGTCTCGCGCATCACCAAGGGCAAGATCGAGCTCCGGCGGCAGCGGCTCGATCTATGCGGCGTCGTCGCCAAGGCCATCGAGATCGCCAGTCCGCTGCTCGAGCAGCGGCGCCATCACTTCAACGTCGACGTGCCGGCCGAGCCCATCTTCGTCGACGGCGACGAAGCGCGCCTGGCGCAGGTGTTCGCGAACCTGCTCACCAACGCCGCCAAGTACACCGAGGCGGGCGGGCACATCGACGTGGTCGTGCGCAACCTCGCCGGCGAAGCGATCGTGCAGGTGCGCGACGACGGCGTCGGCCTGGCGGCGGAGCTGTTGCCGCGCATGTTCGATCTCTTCGTGCAAGGGCCGCAGACCATCGAGCGCTCGGTCGGCGGGCTCGGCATCGGGCTGAGCCTGGTGCGCTCGCTCGTCCGCCTGCACGGCGGCGAGGTCACCGCGGCCAGCGATGGCCCCGGCCAGGGCAGCACCTTCACCGTCCGCCTCGCCGTCGCCGAGCCGCCCGTCGAAGCCGGCGCGCCGCAGCCGCGGCGTCCGGCGCCCAACAAGAAGCCGTCGCGCCGCGTGCTCATCGTCGATGACAACGAGGATGCGCTCGAGCTGCTCGCCGAGCTGTTGCGCGCGCAGGGCCACGAGGTCCGCACCGCCACCGACGGCGCCTCGGCGCTGACGATCTTGCGGCAGGCGAAGCCGGAGGTCGCGATCCTCGACATCGGCCTGCCGGTCATGGACGGCTACGAGCTGGCGCAGCAGATCCGAGCCGAGCTCGCCGACGGCGCGCCGCGGCTGATCGCGCTCACCGGCTACGGCCAGCAGACCGATCGCGCGCGCAGCGAGGAGGCCGGCTTCGCGGCGCACCTGGTCAGGCCCGTCGACGTCGAGCTGCTCCAGCGCTACGTCCTCAGCCTCTGAGCGTCCTCCGCCGCTGACGCGGAATTTCGTGCGTGGCGCGGCAATCCGCGCGCCGCGCGGGTTTTCGTGTCGCGCCCGCGCCGCCAAGCCGGCGTCGCTCGCGGACTTCCGCGCATTGTGACGCTGGCATCGCCGCTGCATTGGCGCGGACGCATGACGCGAAAGAAGATCCTCCTCGTCGACGACAGCAACACGGCGCTCTTGATGGAGAAGATGATCCTCAAGCGCTATCAGCTCGACGTCGCCAAGGACGGCCAGGAAGGCTACGACAAGGCGACCGCCGATCCGCCCGACCTCATCCTGCTCGACCTCGTGATGCCGCGCATGGACGGGCTCGAGACCTGCCGCCGCCTGCGCGGCCACGACGCCACCCGCAGCGTGCCGATCATCATGGTGACGACGCGCTCCGAGCTCGCCAACGTCGAGACCGGCTTCGCCAACGGCTGCAACGAGTACGTCACCAAGCCCATCGACGGCGCGGAGCTGCTCTCCAAAGTCCGCAACATCATCGGCGAGTGAACGACATGTCGAACGAGCTGCAATTGCGCTTGCAAGAAGAGGTCGTGCATCTGCGCGCCGACGTCCGTGAGCTCGCCGAGCGCTGCACCGCGCTCGAGGTCGAGGTGGGCACGCTCAGCAACCTCTACGTCGCCAGCCAGCGGCTGCACGAGACGCTCGATCGCGGCGAGGTGCTGCGCGCGATCGAGGAGATCCTCATCAACCTCGTCGGCTCCGAGGAGCTGGCGATCTACGAGGTCGACGACGGCGCAGCCACGCTCTCGTTGTTGTCGTCGTTCGGCCTGCCGCGTGAGCGCTTCGCCAGCCGGCGCGTCGACGACGGGCCGATCGGGCGCGCCGTGCGCACGGGAAAGACCGTGGTGGTCGACGGCGCGGCCGCGGCCGGCGACGAGCCCAAGCTGACCGCGTGCGTGCCCTTGTGCGTGCGCGATCGGGTCATCGGCGTGATCGCGCTGTTTCAGCTGCTGCCGCAAAAGTCGCGCCTCGAGCCGGTCGATCACGATCTGTTCGATCTGCTGACCACCGCCGCCGCCACGGCGCTGCACAACGCGGAGAAGCCATGACCAGCGAGTTTCGCAGCTTGCGCGCGCTCGGCGATCTGGCCGATCCCGATCCGCCGGGGACGATCGCTTCGCGCTACCTGCATCCGGGCGAGTGGATCGCCGCGGCCGAGCCATGCGCGGTGACGACGATCCTGGCTTCGTGCGTGGCGGTCTGCTTGTTCGATCCGGAGCGGCGCCTCGGCGGCCTCAACCATTTTCTCCTCCCGATCGGCACGCGCAACGCGCCGCAGCCGGCACGCTACGGCAACCTCGCCATTCCGCGGCTGGTCGCCGATCTGGAGGCGCTCGGCTGCGCGCGCAAGCGGCTGCGCGCCAAATTGTTCGGCGGCAGCTGCCGCACCGAGACCACGGCGGGCGGCGATCTGGGCGCGCGCAATGTCGCGCTCGCCGAGGAGGAGCTGGCCGAGCTCGAGATCCCGGTGATCGCGCGCGACGTCGGCGGGGCGCGCGCGCGCAAGCTGGTCATGCACACCGACGACTTCAGCGTCTGGGTCTGGCGCATCTGATGGACGACGAGCGCGCGCTGTTGGTCGACGCGTTCGTCGCCGACACCGCCGACAACCTGGAGCGCATGGAGGCGGCGCTGTTGGCGCTCGACGCGCACCTCGAGGACCCGGCGCGCATCGGCGAGGTCTTTCGCGCCGTGCACAGCATCAAGGGCGACGCGTCGATCGTGGGCCTGGCGCGGCTCGCGTCGCTGCTTCACGGCGTCGAGGATCTCCTCGATCGGCTGCGTGCGGGCACGCTGGCGCCGACGCGCGCGATCGTTTCCGATCTGCTCGGCTGCGTGGACGCGCTGCGCGTGCTCGTGCCCGCGGCGCTGCGCGACGAGGATCGCTTGACGGCCGCGCAGGCGGCGCTGTTCGCGCGGCTGGCGGCGCTGGCCGGGCACGACCGGCGCGCCGTTGGCGCCATCGTGCCCGATGCGCCGGCGACAGCGTCGTCGGGCGACGGCGGCCCGCGCCTCTTGCGCATCGAGCTCGGCAAGCTCGACGCGCTTCTGACCGTGTCGGGCGAGATCGCGATCCTGCGCCGCCGTTTGCGCGCGCTCCTCGCCGACAAGGCGGCGGCCGAGCTGCAGGACGAGATCGATCGGCTGTCGTCAGAGCTGCAGGACGAGATCATGCGCGCGCGCATGGTGCCGGTCGGCCCCATCTTTCGCCCCTACGCGCGCATCGTGCGCGATCTCGGCGCCACGCTCGCAAAAGAAGTGCAGCTCACGGTCGAGGGCGGCGACGCCGGAATCGACGCCGCCTTGATCGCGCCGGTGCGCGAGGCGCTCACGCACATCGTGCGCAACGCGATCGATCACGGCATCGAGCCGCCCGCCGAGCGCGCCGCCCGTGGCAAGCCGCCCGCCGGCCACATCGTGCTCGCGGCGCGCCACGAGACCGGCTCCTTCGTGGTCGAGGCGCGCGACGACGGCGCCGGCTTTCGCCGCGCGCGCATCCGCGAGCGGGCACGGCAGCGCGGCCTCGACGCCGATCGGCTCAGCGACGGCGAGCTTCTGCGCCTGGTGCTCGAGCCCGGCTTCTCCACCGCCGAGCGGGTCACCGATCTGTCGGGCCGCGGCGTCGGCCTCGACGTCGTGCGCGCGCAACTGGCGGCGCTGCGCGGCGAGCTGACGCTGGCGAGCGAGGAGGGGCGTGGCGCGACGGTGACCATGCGGCTGCCGCTGACGCTGGCGCTCATCGACGGCTTCTACGTCGGCGTCGGCGCGCAGACCTTCGTGATCCCGCTCGGCGCGGTGCACGAGTGCATCGAGCTTCCCGACGGCGCCGGCGCGGCGAGCGGCCTGGTCTCGTTTCGTGGCCAGCCGCTGCCGTACCTCGGCCTGCGCGCGCACCTCGGCGTCGGCGGCGCGCCGGCGGCGCGGCAGAGCGTGGTCGTGGTGCGCCACGAAGGCCTCGTCGCCGGGCTCGCCGTCGACGCGCTGCACGGCGAGGCGCAGACGGTGGTCAAGCCGCTCGGCCCGCTGTTCGCCGCGCTGCCGTCGATCTCCGGCTCGACCATCACCGCCGACGGCAACGTGGCCTTGATCCTCGATGTGCCGGCGCTGCTACGCGACGCGGTGTCGCGGCAGCCGCCGGCCCCTGTCTGACGTGCAAGGAGCTCTCGTGCTCACCAACATGCGCATCGCAACCCGCCAGGCGCTCGCCATCGGCCTGCTCTTGGTCTTCATGGCGGGGCTGACGGCAAAGGGCTACATCGCGCTCGGCGGCGTGTGGCAGACGGCGGCGCGCCTCAGCGAGCTGGCGCAGCGGCTGCGCGTGCACGTCGTCGGCTGCCGCCGCTACGAAAAGGATCTCGGCGACGGCGAAGCCGATCGCAAGTGGGCCGAAGAGCGCGGCGCGCTGATGGCTTCGCTCGACGACGCCGACGCGATCGCCGGGGACGCCGACAAGCCGATGCTGACGGCGCTGCGCGACGACTTCGCGCGCTACGCCGACGGCTATCGGCACGGTCGGCTGGCGACCGCGCCCTACGAGGAGATTACGCGCCGCCTCGATGACACGTCGCTGCGCTTCGCCGATCTGCGCTCGGAAGAGCTGCGGCTCCTCAGCCAAAAGACGCGCCACACGCTCGTGGTCATGGTCGCCATCGCCGCGTTCACGTCGCTTCTGGCCATGCTGATCGGCTGGCGGCTGGTGCGCGCCATCACCGTGCCCGTCGCCGAGATCGTGGACCTCGCGCGCCGCATCGCCGCCGGCGATCTGCGCGGCCGGCTCTTCGCCCGCCGCGGCGACGAGCTCGGCCTCCTGCAATCGGCGATCAGCGACATGCTCGCCAAGCTGGGGCCGATCCTCGGCGAGGTGCGCAGCGGCGCCGATGCGCTCGCCGTCGCCTCGTCGCACGTGTCGGCGTCGTCGCAGAGCTTGTCGCAGGGCACGAGCGAGCAGGCCGCCTCCGTCGAGGAGACCTCGTCGAGCCTCGAGGAGATGTCGGCGTCGATCACGCAGAACGCCGACAACAGCCGCCACCTCGAGGAGACCGCGCTCAAGGGCGCCAGCGATGCCGGCGAGGCCGCGCGCACGGTCGCCGACGCGGCGGCGGCGATGCGCTCGATCGTCGAGAAGATCTCGGTGGTCGAGGAGATCGCGTACCAGACCAACATGCTCGCGCTCAACGCCGCCATCGAAGCGGCGCGCGCCGGCGAGCA
>DASXOU010000937.1:0-2199 GCA_036494045.1 Polyangia bacterium
TCGCGCGATCGACCTCGACCTCGGCACGGTTGCCGCGCCGCTTCTGCGTCGCCGCCGCGATGGCGATGATCACGATGAGCACGATGACCAGCACCACCACCGTGCCCGGCGACATCTGTCCGCCGCCGCCTGTCGAATACGAGTGCGACGAGCCGGTCGAGTACGAATGCGAAGACGACGAGTGCGATGGCGCCGCGTGATAGCTCTGCCCGCCGCCGGGCCGCGCCAGAGCATACAGCGGCACGAGCATCAGCATCATTAATAGGAGGAGCGCGCGCGGCCTCATGCCGCCACCGCGCCGCCGTCGATCACCACTTCGCACTGTTCCACCGTCTGTCCCCCTGGTTGATCGCTGAAGATGCCGAAGCGCCCGCCGGTAATGTGCGAGCGCGCAATATTTATTGTGCCACTGCGTCGTACGCTGACGCCGGCGACGGCGCGGCCGCGCAGCCTGCACTCTTCGACGGTGGCACGCCCGCGATCGTCGATCGACAGGCCGACGAGCGCCGCCTCCACGCTGGTACGTACGAGCGTGGGCGCGCCGTCCTTCCCGACGGAGACGCCGGCGGCGCCGGCGCGCACGACGAAGCAATCTTCGAAGTGTCCGCGTCCGCCGTCGTCGCACTCGATGCCGGCGGCGCCGGCGCCCTCGACGTGGCAGCGCTCGACGCGCGGCTCGCCGCCGTCGCGCACCTCGATGCCGCACTTGGAATGCTCGGCGATGGTGCAGTCGAGCAGCGTGCCGCCGCCGCCGCGCTCGAAGACGATGCCCGAGTCGCGGTTGTCGCGGATGACGCAGCCGACGAGGTTGGGCGCGGCGCCCGACTGGATGAGCGCGCCCGAGCGGCCGTGGCCGACGATGGCGCACTCCCACAATTCGCCGCGCGCGTCATCGTGGCAGAAGAGCCCGTTGCCGCGGCCGTTGCGGATGGTGCAGCGCACCAGCATCGTCGACGCGCCTTCGCGCAGCTCGACGCCGGACAGCGCGTTGCCCCACACTTCGCACTCCTCGAGCGTGCCCTTGCCGCCGTCGAGCGACATCAGTCCGCCCTCTTTGCCGTCGTGGAGGCGACAGCGGAGCAGCGTCGGGTCCGCTTGCGTCTGCACGAACACGTTGGCGAGCGCGTTGTCGCTGACGTCGCAGTCTTCGAAGCGCGCGCGCGCCGTCGAGTGGATGTAGATGCCGCCGCGTTTGCCGTCGGCGACGCGGCAGTGGCAGAGCGTCGGCTCGCTGCCGGCGTCGCGGATCTCGACGTTGGACCAGCCGCTGCCGCTGATGTCGCAGCGCTCGAAGCGGCCGCGCGCGCCGCCCGAGACGTAGAGCCCGATCTGCGCGCCGTCGCGGATGCGCACGTCGACGACGAGCGGGTTCGCCTTGCCGCCGCGCACGGTGAGGCCGTGGCCGCTGGGCTCGGCGATGGTGACGCCGTTGAGCTCGCAGTCGCTGGTGATGGTGACGCTGCCGTTGATGACGACGGCGTCGCGCCCGCCGTCAGCGACGATGGCGACTGGCTTGTCGATGCGCAGATCGCCGGTATAGCGGCCGGCGCGCACGACGATGCGCGCGCCCGGCTCGGCGGCGGCGAGCGCGTCGCGCAGCGTCGGATGATCGCCGCCGTCGGCTGCGACGGTCAGGAGCACGCGAGCACTCTATCACGCGGCCTTGATGGCGGCGCGACGGCGGCGGCGCGCGTCGATGCTGGTGACAGCGGCGCAAGCGAGGAGCGTGACGAGCGTGATCGCGGCGCCGGCGCGCAGCGGCGGGCAGACGAGGTGCCACTCGATGATGTGTACGCCGCGGTCGACGCGCACGCCACGCAGCGCGTAATCGACGCGCAGGTTCGGCGACGGTTTGCCATCGACGGTGACGCGCCAGCCGGGGTACCACGGCTCGCCGAGGACGACGATCCCGGGGCGCGCCAGCCCGACTTCGAGCGCGAGCGCGTCCGAGCCCTCGCGAATGAACTCGGTCGGCGTGGTCGCGCCAAGCGGGGCCGACGGCGGCGGCAGCCCGAGATCCTCCTCGACGACGGCGCTGTGCGACGGATCCCAGGCCGGCGCGGCGACGGCGCGCGCCGCGGCCGCTTCGTCGGCCACGCGCTCGGCGGTATAGACGATGAACGCGCGCGGAAAGACCTCGTGGTTCTGCCACAGGTCGACGCCGTCTTCGCCGGCGAAGGCGCGGGTCCAGCCGCGCGC
>DASXOU010000938.1:0-5745 GCA_036494045.1 Polyangia bacterium
TGGCCAGCGGCACGTCGAGCTCAGCCGCGGCGCGCTCGGCGGCGGCGCGCGTCTCCGCCGAGGAATAGCGCGTCGGCATGAAGAAGGCGCGCAGCACCTCGCGCGGATCGCGGTTGTTCTTGGTGGCCCAGCGATGCGCGATGATCAAGCACAGAAGCGAGTCGCGCCCGCCCGACAGCGCCACGCCGATGGTCTTGAACACGCCGATCTTGGTGAAGTAGTCACCGAGCCCCATCGCCAGCGCGTCGAGTAGATCCTCGCAGAACTCGACGCGCGGCTGCCGCGGCAGCGACGGCGGCGGCAGGAAGAAGCTCTGGTGCGCCGGCGCCGGATAGCGCAGCCGCGATCGGTCCGCGGTTGGTTCCGTCACTTTGACATGAACTATTCTGGGCGCGAGCGCGGCGAACGTCTCTTGATCGGTCCGCCAGGTCGTGATCTCGCGGCGCAGCCGCGTCGTGCGATCGAGATCGACCGTCACCGCCGAGAAGCCCTCGCGAAAGCGCGGCGCCGAGTGCACCAGCCTGCCGTTCTGCGCCACGTAGCCGCCGCCGTCGAACACCAGGTTGTCGTTGGCGCCGACCAGCGCCGCGTAGGCGACCACGCACTGGTTGTCGCCGGCGCGCGTGCAGATCATCTCGCGCCTCGTGTCGACGACGCCGAGCCGATACGGCGACGCGCTCACGTTCACCACCAGCTCGGCGCCGGCGTAGCATCGACGGCGCATGGGTCCGTCGGGCGACCAGATGTCCTCGCACACCTCGAGCGCGAGGGTGCCGAAGTCGACGTCGAACACCAGATCGCCGAAGGGCGTGCCGTGCACCTCGTCGTACAGCCCGGGCGCACCGCGCGAGAAGGTGCGCCCTTCGTAAAACACGTTGTAGGTGGGCAGCTTCTCCTTCGGCACGAAGCCGAGCACGCGGCCGCGATGCACCAGCGCCGCGCAGTTGTAGACGCCGGCGCCGCGCTCGACCGTGACCCCGACCACGAACAGGCTCGCCAACTCCGCCGTCGCCGTCGCGAAGCGTTGCAGCTCCTGCCGCTGCGCCTCCACGAAGCTGCGCCACTGCACCAGATCTTCGGGCGGATAGCCGCTGACTAATTGTTCGGGATACGCAACCACGGTGGCATCGTCGGCCGCGGCCGCGCGCCCGAGCTCGAGCGCGCGATCGACGTTCGACTTCACCGCGCCGACGGTGGTGTTGACGTTGCAGATGGCGATGCGAACCAGCCTCACGCGAACGACTCCTTCATCAGCTCTTCCACCTTGGCGACCAGCCCGTCGGAGGCGACCAGCGGCCACGGCGTCGCCGCGGTCTCGAGCGCGCGCAGCGCCGGCGGCAGCGCCTCGATCTGCTCGCGCGCGTAGGCGCGCGCCTCGGCCGGCGTCGGCGGCGACACGGGCGCGCGTCCCCGCCACACCGGCTGCAATACTTTATGTCCATTTGACGCAACCACTTCGTCCGCCAGCGCCACCAGGTCGTGATCGGCGAAGCGATAGACCTGCAGCTCGCCCGGCAGCGTCGCCTTGCCGGTGCCGCGCGCCAGCTTCATCGTCAGCTTGCCGTAACCGTTCACCGTCAGCTTGGCGACCGCGCCGATGCCCGTGGCCGCGTCGGGCACGCAGCTGATGTTCTCGCCCACGCCGTACCCGTCGGCGCCCGACAGCTCGGCGACTCGGAACTCGTCGAGCCCGTCGGAGACGATGATCTTGGCCTGCCGCGCGCCCATCTCGTCGAGGATCTGCCGCGCGCGCGCCACCGTCGCCGGCGTGACGTTCGAATCGAGCCGCACGCCGGTCAGCTTGCCGTCGGTGGCCTCGACCGCATGGCGGATCCCCGCTTCGGTCTCGTAGGTGTCGACGAGCATGATCGAGCTCTCGGGAAACGCGCGCGCGAACTGCGCGAACGCCGCGCGCTCGCTGTCGGGCCACTTCATGCCGATCTGCTCGGTCGCCTGCACGAAGAAGTGATCCATCGTCCCCGAAATGGGCACGCCCCAGCGCCGCAGCGCCGCCAGGTTCGACGTCGCCGCGCAGCCGGCGATCCAGGCCGCGTAGCTGGCGTCGACGGCGGCGGCGGGATGCGTGCGCCGCGCGCCGAACTCCAGCACCGGCTTGCCGCGCGCCGCCTCGACCACGCGCGCCGCCTTCGAGGCCACCATGCTCAAGTGGTTGATGCGACCCAGCCACGGCGTCTCGATCAGCTTGGCGCGTAACAGATCGGTGCGCACCTGCATCAGCGGCGTGTAGATGCCGATGCGCGTGGCACCGACGGTAAACGGTTTGCCGTCCGAGCGCAGCGCCGGCCCCGCGAACGCCGGCGTGCCTTCGGGCAGCGCGTCGATCTCGCCGGCGAAGCCGTCGAGCGCGCGCAACGCGGCCACCAGCTGCGGCCGCGCCGACAGCGCCGGCCCTAGCAGCGGATCGACGAGCAGCGTCTCGATCTCGCCGGCGTCGAAGCGCATCGCCGCCGCGTGCTCGAGGATCTGACGCAACCCGCAGAACAAGACGTAGTTGCGGTTGCGCGGCAACTTGCGAAAGAAGAACGCCATCGCCACCGCCGCCTCGGTGCGGCCGGCGTCGGCGTGCGCCACCAACGTCGTCAGCTGATACGCGTCGACGGTGAGCGTGTCGAGGCTCATCGATTGCGCTCGCTCACGACAGCTCGCTGCTGTTCACGAGCCGGACCTTGGCCGCGGCCAGCTCGCCGTCGACGCGCGCGCGCGACACCGGATCGACGGCGCGGGTCAAATCGTCGACGATGAAGACGTCGAAGCCGGCACGCGCGCCGTCGATGGCGGTGGCGCGCACGCAGAAGTCTCGCGCCAGGCCGACCACATAGAGCCGCGCGACGCCGCGCTCGCGCAAGTAGCCGGCGAGCCCGGTGGCGCGCCCCGCGTCGTCACGAAACCCGCTGTACGAGTCGACGTCGAGGTCGGTACCTTTACGTAATTTTGACGTAACCAACGCGTCGGGCAACGCCGGGTGCACCGCGGCGCCGGGGCTCCCGGCCAGGCAGTGCGGCGGCCACGGCCCACCGCGCTCGGCGAACGACACATGTCCGCTCGGATGCCAGTCTTGGGTCGCCACCACCGTCGAGAAATGGCCGGCGAGGCGACCGATGGGCGCGGCGATGCGATCGCCTTCCGCGACCGCCAGTGGGCCGCCCGGCATGAAGTCCGGCTGCAAGTCGACGACGATCAGCGCGTCCCGCGAGCGGTCGATGGCCATGTGTCACCTCGCAATACTTATTGTAAGATTGACAATAAGTCCCGTCAAGCGAACCGGAACAGCCGCGCCGGCCGATAGGCTTGCCCGCTGCGCATGCGGCCGGTGTCCTTGACCATGCCGATGTGCTGCGCCCTGCGCTGGAAGTTCCGCGCGTCGAGCTTGCGGCCGAGGATGGCCTCGTACAACCGCTGCAGCTCGCCGAGCGTGAAGGTCTTGTCGAGGAGGTTGCGCGCCACGTCACTGTACTCGAGCTTGGTGCGCAGCCGCCCGGCCGCGTAGTCGGCGATCGCCTCGTGGTCGAATGCCAGCGGCGGCAAGCGTGCCACCGGAAACCAGCCGATGCCGGAGTACTTGTCGGTCGTACGCAACTGCATGTCGCCGCGGATCAGCGCCATGTGCGCGACGGAGATGCAGCGCGCACCCGGGTCGCGGTCGGGCTCGGAGAACGTGTAGAGCTGCTCGAGGTAGACGTCGCGAATGCCCGCCTTCTCGTGCAGCTCGCGCGCCGCCGCCTGCTCGACGGTCTCGTTGCCGCGGATGCGACCGCCCGGCAACGCCCACTTGCCGGTGTAGGGCTCGCGCTTCATGCGAATGAGTAGCAGCTCGAGCCGCGCCTCCTGCACGGTGAAGATGGCCAGGTCGACGGCCACGCCCATGATCCCGGCGGGGGTCATGTGCGCTCTCCGATAATGACCGCGTTGGTCGCCGGCCAGAAGGAGGTGCCGTCCAGCTCCGTCACTTTGACATGATCTCGATATCGATTTTGTAGGATCCATGCGTTCACGTAACTCGTTATCGTGAGCACGCCGAAAAAGTTGCGCGCCAACGCCGCGCGCCATTCGCCGACCGTAAGCGCGCCGTATTCTTCGTGGATCTCGATGTCCCAGTGCTTGAGATAGTCCTTCTTGCACAAAAACTCGTTGGCGTCGTGCGCGCTCAGCCGCACCGTGGCCAACGCGCCGGCGCGCGGCGCTACCTTTTCGTAACGCGCGCCGTTTCCGTGCTTGAACTCACGCGCGAAGCGCTCGAGCTGCGCCGCGGTCGGCGCATCCATTAGATCGAGGAGCACCTCGCGCGCATCGGGGCTGATGCCGTCGCGGATGAGCAGGCGCCCGCCCTTTTTCAGCTCGCGCGCCGCCGACGCCAGCGCGCGGTCGATGCGCGCCTTGTCGTAGCCGGAGTAGCTGTAGATCTCGTGCATGATCGACGAGAAGATCACGGTGTCGGCGCTGCTGTCGGGCAACTGCTGATCGGCGGCGTCGCCGGCGACCAGCTCGACGTCGCCGCCGGCGTAGGTGTTCTCGTCGCTGCGGCGTAAGAGCTCGCGCGACAGATCGACGCCGACGAGCGACGCGCCGGGGAAACGCCGGCTGAGCTCGACCAGGAGCTTACCGGTGCCGCAGCCCTTGTCGGCGATGCGCGGCGGCTTGACCCAAGGCAGGAGGTCCTCGACTTTTTGTACGAGTGACGCATCCATTTGCGCGCCGTAGCTGGCAAAGTCGCGGTGACTGGCGAGCTCGCCGTCGTCGGTGCGCAGCTTGTCGGCGAAGATGCGCGCCAGGAGCGCCGGGACTTCGCGTCGCGTGAACACATCGATCGTCGACGCCGCCGCCTCACTCTTCCATTCCTTGCCATCGACGACGCGCGCGATCAGCTCGGACGGCGTCAGCCCGCCGGCCGGCGCCGTCGCCAGCGTGAAGCCGGCGGCGGCGAACAGCGCCTGCACTTCGCGGTTGGCGCTCACCAGCGTCGTCGACGTCGGCGCGAGCTCGATGCCGGTCTGCGCGCGCACCGCCGCGCGCACGTGCTCGACCCAGGCGGCGTCGTCGGGGATGTCGTTCACCCGCACCAGCGCGAACGGCTTGCCCGTCGCCGCCAGCGCCGGCCGCAGCAGCGCCTCGCGGGTCTCGGCGTCGAGCGGGTTGCGCCGCGTGCCGCTGTGATCGGCGCTGGTGACGACGCAGACGATGCGCTGCAGGCTTACTTCTTGTGAAAATGACGCAACCAGCTCGGCCTGGCCGCGAGTCAGCGCATGGAACCGTCCGAGCAGGAGCGCGATCACGATCGCGCGATGATACCGTCCCCCACCCAGCGCGCAAGCAGCTGGAACGCCGCCGGCCCCGCCTCCTCGACCGGCATCGACTCCGCGACTCGATCGCAGATGACGCCGAAGGGTGCGCCGTCGCGCGCACGCACCAGCGCGTCGCGCTCGAGCTCGTCGAGCCGGCGATGGAAGACGGTAACGTCGTGGCGCCAGACGAGCAGCGTGCACGACGCGGCGGCGGGCGGCTCGATCGGCTGATCGTTCTCGGCGGCGCGCCAGACGTCGTCGACGGCGTGGCCGACCTCGAGGAAGCGGTGCGACGGCACCAGCGGCAGCGCCAGCGTCACGAATTCCTCGGGCGCGCGCGTCCGCAGCTCGTCGAGCGTCAGCGGCTCGGCGTCGGGGCCGTCGAAGAGCTCGATGCGCGCGCGCTCGAGACGCCCGAGCTCGACCAGCCACGGCCGCTCGGCGA
>DASXOU010000939.1:0-4382 GCA_036494045.1 Polyangia bacterium
TTCCTGCTGCGCGCCGCGGTTGCCGAGATCGGTCGCCAGATCGATCCGATACGACGACGTGCGCGCGCCTAGCGACGGCAACCACGCCGTGTGCAGCGAAAAGCCGAGTCCGAGCGCGGCGGCGTCGAGCTTGCAAATCGGCCCCGCGCAGAGGCGCGCCGCGTCCCAACACCACAGCTCCGCGCGCGCCGGCGTGTAGACGCTCGAGACGATCCAGCCGTCGGTGGCGCCGCCGCCGTCACCGCGCGGCACGAACTGCGGCGAGGCGATGATCGTCCCCGCCGGCGCTTCGTAGGCGTCGGCGATGCGCATCTCCGCGCTGTCGATGCGAATCAGCGTCGACGGCCGCCCGCCCTCTTGCGCCAGCGCCGCGATCTCCGCGAGCGGCGTCAGACGGTGCGGATAGTCGGCATAGAGGCGATGCACGAACTCGGTGAGCAGCTCGGGGAAGAATCCCGCCGTCGACCAGAAGATGCTGTCGAGCCGTTCGGGCGCGGCGGCCAGCGCCGGCAGCTCGCGCCCGGCGTAGAGCGCGACCGCCCAGGTGAGCCGATCGTCGTGGACGACGCGCGACTCCTTGATCGCGCCGGTCTTGCCGTCGATGCGATAGCGCCCGAGGCGATTGACGTCCATGCATCCGATCGCGACCATCCCCTCGACGCCCGCGCGCGGCGGCGATCGATCGTAGAAGACGGCGTCGTAGGGGCGCACCCATTCGGCGAGATCGCTCGCCGCCGAGTGCGCGAGGTGCACGACGACGCCGTCCGTGTCGTCGTAATCGGCGAGGAGATGCGCGGCCTCGACGGGCACCGTGGTCGCGGTGACGGCGACCGGCGTCGGCTTCGATGGATCGGTCGAGCCCTTGGTCAACGCCGCGCGCGGCACCAGCCACAAGCTCGTGTACGGATTTTGCGGACGCGCCAAGAGCGCGCGCAAGAGCTCCTCGGTGGTGTGGCTGCCGGGAAACGGATCGTTGAACCACTGCTCGAAACCGACGCGGAACGCGGTATCGAAGAGGACGATCCAATTTCGCGTCACCGCCACCTGGTGCACGCTCTGCGTCACCTGGACTTCGTTGCCGTCGGGGCCGAGGAGCTGCCAATGCTCGAGCGCGCCCTCGCCGTTCCAGCGCACCAGGTGTGTGAAGCTCTGCGGCTCGCCGCCCTGACGGTTCCAGAAGCGCTCGCCGAGCCAACCGATGCGCTCGGGATGCGGCCCCATGCTCGACAGCGAACGGCCGTAGTTGATCGTGAACAGCTCGCCGGTGCGCGGATCCCAGAACGGATGTCCGCACGAGAGGATCATGGGAAAGGGCGCGGTCGAGAAGATCTCGGAGATCCACTCGGCGGCGGCGCCCATCGGGCCGAGCACCGCGAGTGTCTGCGGATCGATCTCGTACGGGCGGCCGGCGTCGTACGTGAGCAGCAGCCGCGGCGCTTGTCCTGACGGCGCGAACGGCACGAACGCGGTGTTCAGAAAGTCGCGCGCGCCGACGAGCGGTGACAGACGCGCGATGCCGGCGTCGAGGAATTGCAAGAGCGACAGCGGAAACGACGCGCCGTGGGTGAGCTCGTCGGCGATCTGACACGGCGGCCGCGCCAGCCGGCAGGTCGCGCGCGCGCCGCCGTCGGCGAAGTCGACGCGGCAGATCATGCCGTCG
Source organism: Polyangia bacterium (assembly GCA_036494045.1). Classification (GTDB taxonomy): domain Bacteria; phylum Myxococcota_A; class Polyangia; order Palsa-1104; family Palsa-1104; genus JAQBQH01. The sequence goes on from DASXOU010000939.1 coordinate 1,661, forward strand.
CCGTTGAGCAGCGGTGGTTGGCCGGGGCGCGGACGTCCGCCCCAGGCGACGGTGGCGGCGGGCGCGACCACGAACCAGTGGCCGGCGAGCCCGTCGGGCAGCGCGCCTTCGACGAGCGGCAGCGGCACGTCGGTGACGTCGTTGCGCGAAGCCTGCAGCAGCGACGCCGGCAGGCGCGGAGCGAGCGGATCCCCCATCCCACGATCTTATCAGCGACAAAATGTCGCAGCTAGGGGCTGCAGCTGGAGGCTGCCGCTAGAGGCAGTGGTCGGGCGCGTCGGTGGGCAGCGCCGTGCCCGGCGTCCAGCGCGTGGCGCCGAAGGTGGTTCCGGTGAGATCGAGATCGATCGGCGTGTGCACGCGTCCGGCGCCGGCGCCGCAGAAGACGTCGGCGGAGCGCGTGGCACCGACGAGGAGCACGCTCGCCTGCGTGGTGCCGACGACGAGCGTCGGCAGCCACAGCTCGAAGCGCCCGTCGGCCGAGACCACCGTCGAGAAGGTGGCGAGCGCGACCGAGCCAGGCGCGTCGGTGGCGCGGCGCAGCGCACCGTCGAGCGAGCCGCCCGCGCCGCTCGGCGACGGCGTGAAGACGAGCTCGGCCCACAGCTTCTCGGGCAGCTCCTGCGCCAAGTTGGCGTCGAGGATCCAGTTGCCGCTGAGGTCGGCGAGCACGCTCGACACCGACGACAGATCGGGCGCCATCGGCTCCGGCGTCGCCATCACGCCGCCGTCGCCGCCGCCGGCGCGCGGAAAGCAGCTCTGCGGCACGTCGGCGACCGCGAGCGTGCCGTCGTCGTCGCGGCGCGCGGCGAAGGTCGAGCCCGACAAGTCGAGCGCCAGCGGCTCGACCACGTCGCCGGTGGCGCTGCCGCACCAGGCGCTCGGGCTCTGCGTGGCCGCGTGCAGCACCACGTTGGCGTCGACAGCCGTGTTGAGCCCGGGCGTCGCGCCGGCGGCGAGCACCAGCGGCTCGGCGTCGAGATCGAAGGTGCCGTCGGCGGCGACGATGCTGTCGGTCTCGACGAGCGGCGCGTCCGTGTCGGGATCGGCGGTGGCGAGCCACAGCCGCGCGTGCAGCGGAATCGGCGTCGCGGTCACGTCCATGGCGAGCTCGGCGCGCAGGCCGAGGTCGAGCCCGCCGGCGAGGAGCGCGTGCACGACGAAGCGTCCGCTCAGATCCTGCAGCGTGCTCTGCACCTCTTGATCGTCGCCGCCGCCGTCGCCGCGCCGCGCGAGATAGTCGGCGTAATCGTCGCCGGCGCCGCGGCAGCCGCCGGCCGCGAGCGCGACCAGGAGAAGGACACGTCCGCTCAACGCCATCCGTGCACCTCCACGTCGACGATCAGGATCTCGCGCATGTCGTTGTAGGTGCCGTTGGTCGTCGGCTGCTGCACGCTATTGGTGACGACGAACGGCAGATAATATTGGTAGACGAAGGTCGCCGACAGATCGACGTGATGGCTGAGCGCGACGATCGCGCCGGCGCCGACGTCGAGGTTGCTGTTCTCGCCGAAGCCCGGCTCCATCGTGCGCGACGGCGTCGGTCCGCGCTCGGCGCCGACGCCGAGGAGTACGCGCCAGCGCGGCGACACCTGCGCCTCGGCACGCACGCGGCCGGCGACGAGATCGTGAAAGTCGCGCGGGATCGTGAACAGCGGCGTGCCGTCGCCGGCGGCGCGGAACACGTGCTCCTTCAGCGCCGACCACAAGACCCACTCGAACGTCGGCCGCAGCGTCAGCCAGCGCGTCGGCCGCAGCGCCGCGCTCACCCGCACCGTGTCGGCGATGGGCAAGGTCAGCGACGCGCGCTCGCGCGACGGCGTCTGCGTGCCGAAGGCGACGCGCAGATCGCCTTCGAGATCGACGCGCGCGCCGCGCTCGTAGGTGGCGCCGACGGCCCAGCCGCCGCGCCCGTCCCAGCGCACGCCGGCGACGGCGGAGAAGCCGACGCCGCGCCCGTCGAACCAGGCGCGCCCTTCCTTCGGGTTGCCGTTGGCGTCGACGAGATCCTCGCTCTGATCGATGTTGCGCGCGCGCACCGTCGAGAAGCTGCCGACGACGAGCATGGGCGCAAAGCCGATCGACAAGCCGCTCTTGCGATGGCGCGCGCCGATGCCGACGCCGAGGTTCACCAGCAGCAGCTGCGCGCTGATCGCCGCCCAACGCTGCGGCCCGTCGACGGCGCCGGGATATTGCGGCGGCGCGCGCAGGTTCTTGTCCCAATTGGCGGTGCCGCCGTTCTCCACGAACACGCCGCCGCCGACGCCGACGTCGAACGCGCGCAACGAACGGCCCCAATGGCCCATGACGCTCGGCACGGCGCCGACGGTACTGATGGTGGCCATGCCGCTGTTGGCGGCGACTTCGGCGTCGGGCACGCCGTTGGTGATCGGATCGCGATCGTAGCTCGCCTGGCGCGCGATGGTCTCGACGTCGAGCCCGACGTCCCAGCCCGGCTGCGCCAGCGCCGCCGGATTCCAGTAGAGCGAGAAGGCGCCTTCAAAAGTCGGATCGCCGCGCAGGCCGCCGAAGTTGGCGAGCGAGAGCGGATCGGCGCCGGCACTGCCGGCCGCCAGCATCACAGCCACTGCGGCAAAACGCCGCACTAGCGCAACGCACGCTGAAAGCGGTGATAGAACGGCATGGGGCTCGACTCCGTCTTGGGCTCGTAGGGCCCGGTGAGAAACGGCAGGTACATGGTGCGGCGCAGACTGGCCAATCC
>DASXOU010000940.1:0-1777 GCA_036494045.1 Polyangia bacterium
CTCCGCCGAGCCGGGCGCGATCGTCGCGGCGAAGCTCATCGCCGACGACACCGGCCCCTTCTTGTCCGGCACCGCCTCGGGCATCTTGACGACGGGCACGCCGGCCGAGCCGCCGCCCTGAAACAGCGTCTTGGCGCCCGTACGCACGGCCGCCTGCGGAATCACCGCCCCCGGCTGCTGTGTGCCGCACGCTCCACAAAAGCGCGCGCCCGCATCCAGCGCGTTCCCACACTTGACGCACTTCATGTCCCGGACCCGCTCATTCGTCGGCCTCGCTCAGAAGCTCCTGCGCCAGATCGATCCGCATTCCGAAGTTGTACCCCGCGAGCGCGCGCGCCTTGTCGACGTAGCCGCCGGTGTTGACGGCGACCACGTGCCCCGCCGCGTTGAAGATCGGGCTGCCCGACGTGCCGCCCGAGGTGAACGCCGAGTGCTGGATGAGCTTGAGCTCTTTGATGTCGCCGGCGCGGCCATCGATCGTCGTGATGCGCCCGACGACGCCCTCGACGAACGTCGCTTCCGGCGCGCTCACGTCGGCGAGCCGCCCGGGAAATCCGTATGTGAACATCGGGTCACCCGTCGCCATCGCTTCGTACTCGCTCGCCGTCGCCAGCGTCACCTTCGCCGGCAGCGCGCCGTCGACCTTGAGCCAGCCGACGTCGGGCGAGATGATGGCGCCGCCCGGCACGAAGCCGCGCACGCGCCGCATGCGCTCGACGGTGCGCCGCGTGCGCGCGTCGCCGTTCTGCACGACGACGATCTTGCCGCCGCGGTTGCGCAGATCTTCCGCCGCGGCGACGCAGTGCGCGTTGGTGACCAGCCGCTCGTCGCCGACCGCGAACGCCGAGCAGAAGCCCTCCTCCTGCCCCGACGGCGCGTGCACCGCGACGAGCCAGATGGCCGCGCGATTGGCCTTGGCGATCTCGGCGCCGCCGCCCTTGCCCGCATGCAGCTTGCCGCCGAGCTCGTCGAGCTTCTTCTGCAGCTGCGCGCGCTCGGCGTCGGACGCGGCGCGCTGCTGCTCCATGATCTTGACCATCTCGCGCCGGAGCGCCACGTCGCCGGGCGGCCGCACGCGATAGGCGACGACGACGCCGCCGATGGTGACGACGAGCAGCGCCGCCAGCGCCACGACGAGCACCCGTAGCCGCTCCGGCTCGCGGCGCGCGCGCGAGAGCGCATTCTCGATCATGAGCGCGACGGTTCGCTGTCCGACCTTGCCGCCGGCACCGACGGTGCCCGGCACCATGGGCTTGCCGTTTGGATTGGCGATGGTCGCCGGGATCATCGGCCCTGCGCCTTCGTAGCCGACGCGCACGCGCGGCCCGCCGGCGCCGAATTCGATCTCGGCTCCCGGCGGCACCGCCGCCTTACCGGCAACGGGCAGCCCCGCCAAACGGGTGCCGTTCGCCGATCCGAGGTCGTATAGCCACAGCTGGCCGCCGTCGACGCGCAGCTCCGCGTGCCGCCCCGACGCGTCGCGATCGCGCTCGGCGTCGAAGGCGACGTCGTTCTCCGGATGACGTCCGATGCGGATGGGCTTACCGCCGGCGTCGAGCGTGAGCCGCTGCCCGGCGCGCGCGCCACCGACGATGTCGATGGTGACCTTCACCGCGCGGCCGGCTCCGAGAAGCTCACCTCGCACATCTGCCCCGCTTCGACCTGCACCTCGCGCTCGGCGAACGGCGGCGTGCCCTGCGCGCGCAGCGACATCGTGTGCCGCCCCGGCGGCAGCCGCAGCTCGATGGCGGCGTCGCCGGTGCGCGCGCCGGTGTCG
>DASXOU010000941.1:0-1554 GCA_036494045.1 Polyangia bacterium
TCAAATCGCCGACCGAAGCCCTCGCCACCGACGAGATGTCGCTGCGCGGAATGTTCGCCATGGGCGTTCGCCATCTCTTGCGTAACGACGCGCTCGCGAAAAAAACCTTCGAGCAATTGTCGTCGTTCTTGTTTCCCGGAACGACGCTGCGAAACAGCAAGAGCTCGCCCAAAGAAGATACGCGCGAGCCGGTGGCGCTCACCTTCGACATCGACGCCTCGAGCGCCTTGCAGGCCGAAGACGACGATTGGCGCCTTCGCCTGCCGGGAAACTTCGAGCTCGCGCGCCTCATGGATCTCAAGCATCGCGAGACGCCGCTTCGCCTCGGGCCGCCGGCCTCGTCGTCCTACGACATCGAGACCACGCTGCCCGACGGCTACGCGTTCCGTCAGACGCCGCACGACTACGACATCGAGCACGCCTGCTTCACGCTCAAGCGGAAATCGCGCGTCGAGAGCGGCCACCTGTTCGTGCGCGTCGATTACCAGCGCAAATGCACCGACGTCGCCCCCGACGACTACGCCGACCTGCGCGCCGCCGTGCAGCGCGCCGCGCAACACTTCCAGGACACCATCGCCTTCGCCAAATCCGCCGTCGCGCCCGCCAAGGCCACCCACGCCCGTCACGAGCACTGAAATGATATAGTCGACGCGCGATGAAGGTCTGCTTGATCTCGCCGCGCGTCCCCCCGGCGCCGATGAACTTTCAGTTCGCGATGGATCTCGTGGGCTGCGCGTTCTCGCATATTCCGCTGCCGCTCGCCACGCTCGCCGCGCTCACGCCGAAAGAAGTCGAGCTCGTCATCGTCGACGAGAACGTCGAGCCGATCGATCTCGCGGTCGACGCCGACGTGATCGCGTTCTCCGGGATCTATTGCCAACGGCGGCGCCTCTTCGAGCTCGCCGACGCCTTTCGCGCGCGCGGCCGCATCGTCGCCATCGGCGGCGCCATCGCCACCGATCTTCCCGACGAGTGCCGCAGCCACTGCGATCACCTGTTCATCGGCGAGGCCGAATACACCTGGCCGCGCTTCTGGGAGGAGCTCGGCCGGGGCCAGGCGCAGGCCGAGTATCGCCAGGACGAGCCGATCGACATGCGCGACTCGCCGGTGCCGCTGTTCGACCGGCTAAAAGTCGAGCGCTACTCGTCGGGCTGCGTGCAGGCGACGCGCGGCTGCCCGCATCGCTGCGAGTACTGCGAGGTGCCGGCGCGCCAGGGCTCGCGCCCGCGCTCCAAGCCCGTGGCGCAGGTGCTCGAGGAGGTGCGCCGTCTGGCGGCGCTCGGCTTCGACTCGATCTTCTTCGTCGACGACTACTTCGTCGGCAATCGCCGCTACGCGCGCGAGCTCTTGACCGCGCTGGCCGGGCTCGTCAAGGAGCTGCCGACGCCGATCTATTTCTACGCGCAGGTCACGCTCAACGTCGCGCGCGACGAGGAGATGCTCGCCCTCTTTCACGCCGCGCAGTTTCGCCGCTTCTTCGTCGGCATCGAGACCTCGGACCACGACAAGCTGCGCGCGATCCACAAGCCGCAGAACACCGAGATGGACGTGCG
>DASXOU010000942.1:0-4467 GCA_036494045.1 Polyangia bacterium
GGCCGAGGTGACCAAGCTCGAGGACGCGGGCGCGTCGGGCAAGGACGTCAAGAAGCTGGAGAAGCTGGTGGCGCTCGAGCTCAAGACCGCGCACAAGCGAAAAGAGCGCGCGCTCGAAAGCGCCGATCGCGAGCTTCTGGCGCGGCTCAAGAAGCTGCGCGGCAAGTAGCCGCGCCCAACGCGGCTACGACTTCTGCACGTCGTCGGCGTCGAGCTTGACGGCGACCTTGCCGACCAGGACGCGCAGGCCGCCCTTGGCGTCGACTTCCTGCACGACGCCCGACTTGCCGGCGAACATGCCGCGCACGATGCGCACGGCGTCGTTCTTGAGCAGGCCCTTTTGCCGTCGCTGCTGCTTCTCTTTTTGCAGCGTCTCCTTGATCGACACGAAGTCGTTGTCGCGCGACCAGGCGATGAAGCGATAGACCGGCAGCAGCGCCTGCAGCGTCTTTTTGGCCTCGTCGAGGAGCGCGCTGCCGGCGGCGAGCGCGGCGTCGCGCGCGATGGCGCGGCCGACGTAGAAGAGGCGCGGCGTGACGCTCGGTTTGCCGAGCTGCGCGAAGAGCTCGACGAGCTTGCCCTGATCGAGCGCGGCGACCGGTTGCAGCTCGGGGACGATGCCGACGACGAAGCCGTCACCGAGCGCGCGCAGGAGGTTGACCAGCTTCTCGCGCTCGAAGTGATCCTCGCACTTGCGCTCGAGGTTCTCGCGATCGACGCGCGCGTCGGGATGGAGCTTGAGCGAGAGCTCGAGCGACGACTCCGACAGCGTCGCGGCGAGGAATAGATGGTTTCGCTGCGGCGAGGGATCGTCGATCATCGACGCGATCGATTTGCCGCGATCGATGATGGCGTCGAGCTCCTTGCGCGCGCCTTCGTTGCGCGAAAAATAGAGGTGCTGCGCTTCGACCTGCTTGTGGTTCCACAAGGTCGGATGCTCGACGGAGGGCTCGGCCGCCAGCGGGCTGCCGTCGGGCGCGAGCATCGCGCCTTGCAGCTCGCGGCCGAGCGCCACGAGCTTCTGCTTGACCTCGAGCCGCTCGCGGTTGAAGACGTTCGACTTCCACTTCTTCGGTTGGTACGCGTCGAAGTCAGCTGCGGTGAAGCCGGGGAACATGGGACGCGGAGTATGCCCGCGCCGACGCGGCCAAGTCAAACGCGGCCGCGTGCAGCTGCAAGCGATGATGAAAGCCGGCGCGCGCGACGCGGTTGGCGCGGCGCAGCGACGCGGCGGTCTTGTTGAGCACGTGTGCGGCGAGCCAGGTTTCGGCGAGCTTGCCGACGAGCGCGGCCGGCGCGGTGGCGAGCACCAGGCCGCGGCGATAGGCCTCGGGGGCCGAGAGCGCGTCGCCGCAGAAGAGCAGATCCTCGGCGTTGCCCCGGCCGAGCTTGAGCGGCACGACGAACGCCGGCAGCGGACAGGCGCCGAAGCGCGCGTCGCGCGCGGCGAACACGAAGTTGCAGAAGGCGGCGAGCTCGAGGCCGGCGCCGAGACAGCCGCCGCGCACGACGGCGGCGGTGGGGACGCCGAGCGCGATCAGGCGGCGGAAGAGCGCGTGCAGCTCGGCCGGCGCGGCGTCGCCGCCGAGGACGAAGTCGTCGCCGTCGCCGCAAAAGAGGACGAGCTTGGTGCGCTCGTCGGCAGCGGTGAGCGCGGCGGCGATGGCGCGCACGGCGGCGGAGTCGAGGCGGCGCGTCGGAGTCGCCGACAGCGTCACGCGTATCAGGGCGCCCTGGTGCTCGGTGGCGGCGCGAACGTCCATGACTCCTCCCGCGACGGTGAACGGGCCCGTATACAAAAGCTGCAGCCCCGGGTCAAGCGCGGGCTTCTAGGCTACGACGATCGGAAGTGGGCCGCCGTCGCTGGCGTAAGCGGCGCGCGCGGCATCGGACTCGGCGGCGGCGACGCGACGGACGTTCGCCGCGAGCGGCAGCTGCCCGCGCACGACGAGGGCGACGAGCTCGGGCAGGAGATCGGGATGGCCGCCGACGACGCCGAGAAGGTGCGCCTCGGCGGCGACGAGACGCGCCACGTCGACGGGGGCGGACGCGGGCGCGCCGTCGAGCAGCGCGAGAGTCACGCCGGGGGCGACGCGGGCGAGCGCGCGCGGCCAGTCGCGCGGGCCGGCGGCGAGGACCACGGCGCCGTCGGGCGTGGCGTCGCCGCCGACGAGCTTGGCGCCCTTGGCGGCGACGATCGCGGCGGCGAAGCGCGCGCGCGCGCCCGTGCCTTCGACGACGACGCGATCGCTCGGGCCGACGCCGGCGCGCGACAACGCCGTGTAGGGCGCGAGCGCGGCGTCGGCGAGCGCGGCCAGCTGCCACAGCTCGGCGCCGTCGGGCCACAAGGGCGGCTCGACCGAGGTGAGCCAGCGCGCCGGCACTGCTTGCGTGCGCTCGAGCTTCTCGCGGGTCACGCGCGCCGCGCAGGAGGCGACGCGGCCGCGGCGGCAATGCTCGCAGTCGCCGCAGGGCAGGAGGCGCGGCACGACCACGCGGCGGCCGAGCCACTCGCGCGCGGCTTCACCCGCGTCGACGACGGTGCCGGAGACTTCGCTGGCGAGGCCGAGCGCGGCGCCGGCCACCTCGACGATGGCGTCGGCGGGGCGCAAGAGTTACAGCTCGTCGTCGGTGAGGACGTCGCCGATGTCGATCTCGTTCGAGTGATCCTCGTGCGAAGCGGCCGGAGCCGTCGCGGCGCCGACGTGGGTCGCGTCTTCGCCGCCGTCTTCGTGGCCGCCGTGGCCGGCCAGGCCGCCGTGCAGATCGGGATCGTGATGCTCGTCGTAGTGCTCGACGGGCGGTGGCGGCGCGAACGCCGGCATGGCCGAGCTCGCGGGCGCATGCGCCGACTGCGGCGTGCCGCCGTTGCGGGCGACGTAGCGATCGAGCGCGGCGACCAGCTCCTCGTAGGGAATCATCCCGTCGAGGTTACGTCATTTGTCGGCGATGGTCCAGCGCAGCGTACGTGGCGCGCCGGCGCGTTCGACGTCGACGACGAGCTCCTTCGAGGTGCGCAGATCGGTCCACACGGCCATGAACTGATCGGGCTCTTCGATCGGTTTTCCGTTGATGCGCGTGACCACGTCGCCCGCTTGCAGGTCGACGCCGGCGAAGCGCGCGTCGCCGGGAAAGAAGCTGACCAGGCGCCAGCCGTGGAACTTGCCGTGCGCGAAGCGCGGCTCGGTCTGTACCTGCTGCAGGAAATAGCCGGGCGACTTGTCGAGCACCTTGGCCAGCTCGGCGCGCGGGATCGCGGCCGGCGTCGTTGCGTCCGACGAGGGAATGAGATTTCGGCGCCCCTTGGCCGGCGGATTGGCGGTGTCGGGATCGTAGTGCGAGTCAGTGACCGGATCGCCACCCGACTCGGCGCCCTTCTGGAACGCCGGTTGCGCCGGCATCTGCGCGGCACAGGCGACGGCGAACAGCGTCGTGACGACGAGCGTGCGCAACATGAGGCAAGCTTGCCCGCTAGCGCTGCCCGAGGCAACTTTGAACGAGCGGCACGAGCGCGCCGAAGACGCTGTCGGCGTCGCCGTTGCCGTCGACGATGACGGCGCCGTGATGTTGCGCCTCGGTGCGATAGGCGGCGGCGAGGCGCTCCTGGGTGGCGCGGCGATCGTACCGTTCGCTGGGGCCGCCGCGGCCCTGGCGGCGCGACTCGGCGACGGCGACGTCGACGTCGACGAGGATCGTGAGATCGGCGGGACGCGCGTGCTGGTTGATGGCGGCGACGAAGCCGCGGTCGACCGCGAGCGACTGGTAGACGATCGACGACATCACGTAGCGATCGGTGATGACGCTGCGCTCGTGAAGTTTCAAAATGATCTCGCCGCCGAGGTGATCGAGGCGATCGGCCGCGAACAGGAGCGCGACGGCTTTTTCGTCCTGCACGTCGATCTCGTGGCGCAAGATCCCGCGTAAAAGCCTGCCGATCGGCCGATCCGAGGGCTCGCGCGTCAAGTGCAGATCGAAGTGGCGCGCCAACCGCTCGCACTGCGTCGTCGTGCCGGCGCCGTCGATGCCTTCGATGGCGATGAGCTTGTTCATTCGGCCGCCAGCCTGCGCGCGATCACCGTGCGCAAGATCTCGTTGGTCCCTTCGCCGACGCAGAACAGCGGCGCGTCACGATAGTAGCGCTCGACGTCGAATTCGTCGGTGTAGCCGTAGCCGCCGTGGAGCTCGATGCCGTCGAGCGTGGCGCGCGCGCACATCTCGGACGCGAACAGCTTGGCCATCGCGGCCTCGAGATCGGCGCGCTCGCCGGCGTCCTTCTTGCGCGCGGCGGCGAGATAGAGCGCGCGGCCCGCGGCCACGCCCGTCGCCATGTCGGCGAGCTTGTGCGCCACCGCCTGATGCTCGACGATGGCGCGCCCGAAGGTCACGCGCTCCTTGGCGTAGGCGAGCGAGTCTTCGAGCGCGGCGCGCGCCACGCCGACCGCGCGCGCGGCGACGTTGATGCGGCCG
>DASXOU010000943.1:0-1655 GCA_036494045.1 Polyangia bacterium
GTCGCCGACGCCGCGCATCTGCCGCTCGACGTGGTCAAGCACCGCGCCGCGCAGCTGCATGAGAGCAACCCGATGCTCGGCCACCGCGGCTGCCGCCTGGCCATCACCAACCCCGAGATCTACGAGACCCAGGTGCGCGCCATCATCGGCGCCGCCGTCGAGGCCAAGCGCGCCGGCGTCGACGTCAAGCCGGAGATCATGATCCCCATCATCGGCCACGAGCGCGAGCTCGCCATCATGCGCGCGCTCGTGGTCAAGGCCGCCGACGCCGCGTTCGCCGATGCCGGCGTCACCATCGCCTACACGATCGGCACCATGATCGAGCTGCCGCGCGCCTGCATGGTCGCCGACAAGCTCGCGGCCGAGGCCGACTTCTTCTCGTTCGGCACCAACGATCTGACGCAGACCACGCTCGGCGTCTCGCGCGACGACGCCGCGCGCTTCCTCGGCGACTACGTCAAGCGCGGCATCTACCCGGTCGACCCCTTCGTCGCCATCGATCAAGAAGGGTTGGGCGCGCTCATGCGCATCGGCGTCGACAAGGGGCGCTCGCACAAGCGCGACCTCAAGATCGGCATCTGCGGCGAGCACGGCGGCGAGCCCTCGTCGGTGGCGTTCTGCCACGACCTCGGCTTCGACTACGTGAGCTGCTCGCCGTTCCGCGTTCCGATCGCGCGTCTCGCCGCCGCCCAGGCCGCCCTCAAGTCGCGCGCCGGACAGGCCTAGACAAGCCGAACGGTCTCGGGCAACCTTCCGCCCACATTAATGATCCAACCCCTCGATTGATGCGCACTTGCTTGCTTTTGCTGGCCGCGCTTGCCGCCGGCTGCCACTGGGATCTGAACGACAAGAGCACCGATCCCGAGTCGGACCAGCTCTATTTTCCCGCCGGCATCGCCATGGATCCCGGCGGCCAGTACGTCTACGTCTCCAACGGCAACGCCGATCTGCGCTACGGCGGCGGCACCGTCGAGATGATCGACATGCTCAGCTACGAGTGCGTCATCGCCGAGTATCGCAAGTACGTCCCCGTCGATCTGCAGAACGATCCGCTGACGCCGATCCCGACCGCCTGCGCCTCGCGCTCCGACGCCGACTGGATGCACACCGCCGTCTATGACGCGCTCTGCCGCCGCGATGCGCTCGATCCGAGCATCATCGAGTGCGACGAGAGCGCCTTCATCGAGCAGAACACCACGGTGCGCGTCGGCAACTTCGCCGGCAACATGCGCCTCGTGCCCGATCCCACGGATGACAACCACCGCACGCTCTTCGTCGCGGTGCGCGGCGATCCGTCGATCACGCGCATCGACGTGCACTTTCCCAACAGCACGACCGGCAATCCGAGCGATCCGAGCTTGCCGCCGAACCAGACCTTCGCGCCGGCGAAGATCGGCGATCCGGGCACGCTACAGTGCGTGGCCAACGTGAGCGCGCTCTACACGCGCCCCGAGTACGATCCGGTGGCGCAGAAGACCTCGTCGCCGGCCACGTGCGACGCGACCTTCCTCGTGCAGGACTACTATTGCCAGGGCGAGCCCTCGTGCACGCCCGGCATCAACAACAACGGCGACGGCAAGACGCAGCTTCCCACCGAGCCGTTCGGCATGGCCATCGACCTCTCGCGCGTCGGCCTCAAGGACGCCGCCCATCCG
>DASXOU010000944.1:0-3034 GCA_036494045.1 Polyangia bacterium
AACCGCGGCTACTTCTTGTCGGCGAGCGTGTTCAAGTACATCGAGCAGGCCGCCGTCGGCTGGCACTTTCATCTCTTGCACGGCGCCAACCTCGAGCTCGGGATTTTTCCCTCGTACGTCGGGCTCGAGAGCTACCTGCCGCAAGAGAATTGGAGCTACACGCACGCCTTCATCAGCGACGTCACGCCCTACTACTTCTTCGGCCTGCGCGCGCAGCTCTTCGCCACGCGCCGCCTCAAGATCGAGCTGTGGCTGGTCAACGGCTGGCAGACCTTCGGCCAGTGGCACGAGGGCAAGGCCGGCGGCTACCTCATCAACTGGCGCCCGCGCGAATGGATCTCGCTGGTCAACTCGTTCTACATCGGCCAGGAGGTCGAGGGCGATCCGCACTCGTTGCGCCCGTGGACCGACAACAACCTGCAGCTTCGTTACTACCGCGGCGGCGGCAATCGCCGTCGGCCGCGCTCGGCGGCGCTCTCGCTCACCGCCGACGTCGGCTACGAGCATCGCGGCGCGCCCACGCCCGACGGCTGGATCACCGGCTTCACGCTGGCCAACCGCGTGGCCTGGACGCATTGGCTGGCCACGACGGTGCGCGGCGACATCTTCTACGATCAGCACGGCTATCTCGTGCAGCAGCTGCCGCTCGGCGATCCCTATCAGCTCCCGCAAGGGCGCACGTATCTGCTCGGCGGCGTCAGCATCACGCAGGACTTTCAGCCGAGCCCGTGGGTGCTCTTCCGGCTCGAATATTCGCACCGCGAGTCGAGCGTGCCCTACTTCGGCGGGCACGGCGGGATCACCGGCCCGTCGGGGATTCAAGGTCCGGCGGTGCCCAACTACACGCCCGATCTGCAGAAGCGCGACGACCGCTTGATCTTCAACGCGACGCTGCGTCTGTAGTCACGGCGCGATGGGCCTCACCGCCGGCGGCGCGTGCGCCGGCTTGGCGACGCTGATCCGGCTCGGCACGTCGTGCGCCGTCGCGGCGACGCCGAAGCGCGCGTCGCAGCCGGCGCGGCAGCCGCGCAACGCGTCGTCACCGCCGCCGGCGAGGATGTTGGTCTGCTCGCAGTTGTCGCGGCAAGCCTGCATCGCCTTGTCGGCGGCGGCCGCTTGCACGCGCGTCGGCGGCGCGGGCTTGGGCGGCGGCGTCGCCGGCGTGGCGTCGTCGAGCTCGTCGCAACCGACGACGAGGATGGCCGCGACGACGACGAGCACGAGCGCGCGCACGGACCCGATGATACGCTGCGAACCGATTTCGAGGGAGGCGCCGATGCTCAGCACGATGCAGTCGTTCCCGCTCACCGTCGCCGCGATCTTCCGCCACGGCCGCGCCGCCTACGGCGACAGCGAGATCGTCACCATGCGCGAGGACGGCCCCGAGCGCGCGCGTTTCGCCGACGTCGCCGCGCGCGCCACGCGCCTCGCCGCCGCGCTGTCGCGGCTCGGCGTGCGCGCCGGCGATCGCGTCGCCACCTTCCTGTGGAACTCGCAACAGCACCTCGAGGCCTACCTGGCGGTGCCGTCGATGGGCGCGGTCCTGCACACGCTCAACATCCGCCTGGCGCCCGCCGAGGTCGCGTACATCGTCAGCCACGCCGAGGACAAGGTCATCCTCGTCGACGCCGACCTCGTGCCCGCGCTCGCCCGCGTGCTGCCGCTCCTCACGCACAAGCCCGAGCGCTTCATCGTCGTCGGCAACGGCGACACCGGCGCGCTCGGCCACGGCGTCCTCGGCTACGACGCGCTCCTCGCCGACGCGCCGCCCGACTTCGCGTGGCCCGCGCTCGACGAGAACAGCGCCGCCGCCATGTGCTACACGAGCGGCACGACCGGGCAGCCGAAGGGCGTCGTCTACAGCCACCGCTCGACGTATCTGCACTCGATGGCGCAATGCATGGGCGCCGCGCTTGGCATCAGTGAGCGCGACACGATCCTGCCGATCGTTCCCATGTTCCACGCCAACGCCTGGGGGCTGCCATACGCCGCGTGGATGACCGGCGCGGATCTGGTGCTGCCTTCGCGCTTCGCCACCGCGGGCCCGCTATGCCGGCTCATCGCCGAGACGCGCCCGACGATCATGGCCGGCGTGCCGACGCTGTTCCGCGACATGCTCGCGCACAGCGAGTCGAGCCGCCCTGGAACAGTGGAGCTGTCGTCGCTGCGCGCGATCTTGTGCGGCGGCTCGGCGGTGCCCGAGGCGCTCATCGCCGCGTTCGCGTCGCGCTTCGGCGTGCCGATCTATCAAGGCTGGGGCATGACCGAGACCTCGCCGCTGGCCGCGCTCTCGGTGCCGCCCAAGCGCGGCGACGGCCGCGGCGACGTGAAGTACCGCGCGATGTCGGGGCGCGTGCTTCCCGGCATCGAGCTGCGCATCGTCGACGACGCCGGACGCGTGCAGCCGTGGGACGGCAAGGCCGAAGGCGAGATCGAGGTGCGCGGGCCGTGGGTCACCGGCAGCTACTACGGCGAGCCGACACCCGAGAAGTTCCACGACGGCTGGCTGCGCACCGGCGACGTCGGGATCGTCGAGCCGTCGGGGTTCATCCGCATCACCGATCGCGCCAAGGACGTCATCAAATCCGGCGGTGAGTGGATCTCGTCGGTGGCGCTCGAGAACCTGATCATGGCCCATCCCGCCGTCGCCGAAGCGGCGGTGATCGGCGTCCCCGACGACAAATGGGGCGAGCGCCCGTTGGCGTGCGTGGTGCGCAAGGCCGGCACCTACGTCGCTGCGGTCGAGCTCTGCGCGCATCTGCAAGACAAAGTCGCCAAGTGGTGGCTGCCCGAGCGCTGGGCTTTTGTCACCGAGGTCCCCAAGACCAGCGTCGGCAAGTTCGATAAGAAAGTCCTCCGCAAGCATTACGCTGATGGAAGGTTGGCGATCGAAAACGTGAAGTAGCGGTCGGCTGGGGGGGCGGCCGCGCGTGCATGAATGTGGTCGTTTCCGGCGTCGGAATCCGTCGCAGTCGCCGCTGCGCGGCGTGCGACTCCAGCGGGCCGCTTCATGTCGCGCTCCGCTTTCGCTCCG
>DASXOU010000945.1:0-5830 GCA_036494045.1 Polyangia bacterium
TGCCGTCGCTGGGGTTGAGGGCGAGCTTCTAGGGCGGGGGTGAGGGAATCCTGAACTGTGCTTGACGCCGATCGGCGGCGGCAATGCTGTAACGCTGCCGCTGCAATGAGGGGGCCGGGTCCTGCGCAACGGCTGTGCTCGAGCCGTGCGCGCCGTGACGGTGAAGGCACGCTCCTGTGCGACGGTGGCCTGATCGGGACGCCGGCGGTTCTCGACGGTCGTGCTTGCATCGACCGTCCGTGTGTCTCACGCACCGCTTTTGTGGCCGGCCTATCCATGCCGGCAGGGTGGTGCATCGGAGGCGGCCCGGTGTTGAAGGCGCGGTTTCCGGTGCATGTGACGTGGCGGATGCGGGAAGGGGTTTTGCGGTTAGGGTCGCGAAGGGGCTCAACCGGGTGATGGGGCGGCACGGCAAGGTGCTCGCGGATCGGTATCACGGGCATATTTTGCGGACGCCGACGGAGGTGCGAAGCGCGCGCCATTATCTGCTGCAGAATGCGCGGCGGCATATCGGGCTCGTCGGCGCGGATCCTCATGCGTCGCGCGTGGCGGTGCGGGCGCCGCGGACGTTCTTGTTGCGGCTGCGGTAGGCTACGGGTGGATCGTGATCATCGCCGGGCGCGCGGAGGGCGGCGTGTCGATGACGAGCTCGTCGCCTTGCACGTGCGCGGTGCAGTCGCCGCAGTCGAAGCTCCAGCCGTTCGGGTAGGCGCGCGCGGGCGCCACGATCTCCGTCGGCGACGCGAGTGACGCGGGTGTGTAGGTGAGCGTGAAGGTCGCGCTGGGGGCGTCGAAGGTCCAGTTGATCGGATCGCCGGCGATCATGAGCGGCGCCGGGCGCACGAGGACGTCGAGCAGCGGCGTGTTGTCGCTGCCGTCGGGGTTGAGGACGCCGTAGCCGCCGTTGTCGTCGGCCCAATAGGCGCTGCCGGCCGCGTTGTTGGCGAAGGCGTCGTACTGCGCGCTCATGTAGTCGGCGATGCCGGGATCGGCGGAGACGCCGCCGTACTCGCCGATCCACAAGGCCGCGTGCAACGACTGCGCCTCGCCGGCGACGGCGGCGGCGTAATCGAGCAGCGCCTGGCGGTGCGTGGGATCGAAGCCGTTGCCGCTCTCGGCCGACGAGTCGTACGAATGCGGCGAGTAGACGACGTCGCGGAAGTCGAAGGCGGTGAGCGACGTAGCGATGTTGGCGTTGCGCGCCGAGCTCGGCTCGAGGAACGCGACCCAATCGGGCGCGATCGCGCGGACTGCGCGCACGACGCGCTCGTACATCGGCGCCAGGCGATCGGGCTCGAAGTCGAAGAGCGAGTAGCTGCCCCACTCCGGCTCGTTGAGGACGTCGATGCCGACGACGGCGGGCGACGCGCCCAGCTTTTCCGCGACGTGGCGCCAGGCGGCGACGAAGCGCGCCTGCAGATCGGCGCTGGTGTAGAAGTTGTCGACGCAGGCTTCGACGTTCGGATCGGTCGTCGAGAGGAACCACGGATTCTGCGGCACGAACGCGGCGTAGAACGACGCGTCGCAGCTCCAGCGCGGCGCGCCGTCGAAGCCGAAGCCTTCGCCGTAGACGTCCTCGTGCATGTCGAGGATGACCGAAAGTCCGGCGGCCTGCGCCCAGCCGAGGCGCTCGGCGACGCCGTCGAGATAATCGTCGTCGTAGGCGCCGGCGCTCGGCTCGACGGCGGACCAGGTCATGACGAAGCGGATCGCGTTCATGCCCCATTCGCCGCGGATGCGCGCGTAGTCGGCGGCGGTCTTGTCGTCGAGATAGGGCGCGTTCTTCTGCGTGCCCGAGACGTTCATGCCGCGCAGGATGGCGGCGCGGCCGTCGGGCGCGCGCAGAAAGCCGCCGTCGACGTGCCAGCCGGGCTTGCGATCGGCCGAGCACGCCGCACAAACGAGCATCCCCGCGAGCAGGAAGGCGAACCGCGCCCGCATGCGTGCGACGCTAGCATGAACCGCGTGTATACTGCGGCGCGGATGAAGCGCGCCTTTCTCGCCGCCCTGGCGGCGCTCGCGCTCGCAGCGTCGGGCGCGTGCTCGAACGATCTGCCGGCGGCCAGCCTCATCGACAAGCTGCGCGTGCTGGCGGTGCGCGCCGAGCCGCCCGAGGTCGCGCCCGGCGAGACGACGGCGCTCGATTTTCTCGCGGTCGAGCCGCCGCTGCCGCACAACGATGGCGGCATCACGCCCTCGCCGCTCAGCGCGGTGTGGCTGGCGTGCGCGCTGCCGTCGGGCTCGCTGACGGTCGCGCCGTGCGGCATCGGCAGCGGCATGACAGCGTCGACGATGCCGCCGTCGTGCGCGGATCAGCCGTCGGCGCCGTTGTGTCTCATCGGCACCGACGCGACCGCGAGCTACACAGCCGACGTGAACGCGCTCGCCGGCGGCGCGGCGTCGGCGGAGCTGCTGCTCACGGTCGCCGTCGCCGACACGCCCGACGGCGCCGCCGCGTGCCTGCTCGACATCGCCAACAACGACGGCATCCCGACCAGCCCCGATCACTGCGTCATCTCGATCAAGCGGCTCGACATCTCCGATCCGGCGCAGCGCGCGATCCCACCCAACGCGAACCCGACGATCGCGCAGTATTACGCGACCACGCCGAGCGGCTTCGGCATCACGCTCGACGCGCCCGGCGG
This sequence comes from Polyangia bacterium, assembly GCA_036494045.1. Taxonomy (GTDB): domain Bacteria; phylum Myxococcota_A; class Polyangia; order Palsa-1104; family Palsa-1104; genus JAQBQH01. The sequence goes on from DASXOU010000945.1 coordinate 2,646, forward strand.
CACCTGGCAGTACGCGCCCGGCGACGAGCTCGCGTGGTGGGACATCGCCGCCATCCGCAGCGACGACGCCTCCGAGCGGAAGAGCGACGGCACCTACGAAGCGCTCACGGTCTCGTGGTTCGCCACCGCCGGCAGCATCGACGGCGATCGCTCGCTCTATCTGCCGCCCGGCTGCAACGATCCCGAGAAGTGCGCCGATCAAGTCCCCGAGGATGGCGCCGATACCACCTGGTTCTCGCCGACGCAGTCGGAGGCGGCCGGCTTCGTCGACGGCAGCGGCGCCGTCGACTTCTGGGCCGTCATTCGCGACGATCGCGGCGGCGTCGGCTGGAGCGCCGGCGGCCTGACGCTGGCGCCGTGAACGCGTGGCATACTGAGCGCATGACCGACGTCGCCGCCGACGCGCAAGCCTGGTTCGAGGCGCTGCAGTCGCGCATCTGCGCCGCGCTCGAAGCCGAGGATGGCGCGACGTTCGCGAGCGATCGCTGGCAGCGTCCCGGCGGCGGCGGCGGCCTGACGCGCGTGCTCGCCGACGGCAACGTGTTCGAAAAGGCCGGCGTCAACACCTCCGCGGTGCACGGCGAGCTCAAGCCCGAGTTCGCGGCGACGCTGCCCGGCGACGGGCTCGCGTTCTTCGCCACCGGCATCTCGCTCGTCTTGCATCCGAAGAGCCCGCGCGTGCCGACGGTGCACGCGAACTTCCGCTGCCTGCGGCGCGGGCACGCCACCTGGTTCGGCGGCGGCGCGGATCTGACGCCCTATTATCCCGAGCGCGAGGACGTCGAGCACTTTCATCGCACCTGGAAAACCGCCTGCGATCGCCACGACGAGGGCTTCTACTCGCGCTACAAGAAGTGGTGCGACGAATATTTCTACCTCCCGCATCGCGGCGAGACGCGCGGCGTGGGCGGGATCTTCTTCGATCAGCTGGCGCGCGATCCGGCGCGCGACTTCGCCTTCGTGCGCGACGCCGGCGACGCGTTCATCGAGGCCTACCTGCCGATCGTCAAGCGCCGGCGCGGCGAGCCGTGGGGCGAGCGCGAGCGGCAGTTTCAGCTCTTGCGCCGCGGCCGCTACGTCGAGTTCAACCTCATCTACGATCGCGGCACCACGTTCGGGCTCAAGACCGACGGGCGCGCCGAGTCGATCCTGATGTCGCTGCCGCCTCTCGTACGCTGGGAGTACGACGCGCGCTTCGAAGCCGGCTCGCGCGAAGCGGACCTGGTCAATTGGCTCAAGCCGCGTGACTGGCTCGGCGGCGGCTAAGCAGCTCGCGCGGCGCCTCTTGCCTTCGGCGGGGTTCGCCGCGCTGGCCGCGTACACGGTCGCGCGCGCGGCGCTGCGCTTCGCCTACTCCGACGACTTCGATCTCGCGCTCGGCAAGTGGCCGCCGCCGGCGGCGTGGCTGTGGGCGCAGCACAACGAGCATCGGCTGCCGCTGCCGAAGCTCTTGCTCGCGTGGTGCGCGCGGCACGGCGATTTCCGCGTCGGCGTGGGGCTGTCGCTGGCGCTGATGACCGGCGCGTGCGCGTGGCTGGTCGCGCGCGTCGATCGCGAAGATCGCGGCGTGGCCGTGCGCGTGCTCGTGCCGGCCGTGCTCTTGTGCCCGGCGAGCAACGCGTGGCACTGGGACGTCGAGCTGCAGTTCGTCGCCTGCGCCGCGCTCTTCGTGGTCGCGTTCGCCGCGGCGCTGACGGCGGCGCGCGCGCGGGACGCCGTCGTGGTCGCGCTCGCGTCGATCTCGTTGCCGCTGACCGGCGGAAACGGCGTCGTCCTCTCGGTCGCGACCGTGCTCGCGTCGCTGGCGCTGGCGCGCGATGGCACGCGCGATCGTTGGGCGCGCGCGATCTTCGCGACCGGCGCCGCCGCCACGCTCGCGATCGACGCCGCGTATCTCATCGGCTATCACGCGCCGCCGCAGCACGAGGCGCTGCACGCCGCGTCGCTGCCGCAGCTCGGGTCGGTCGCCGCGCATCTCCTGGTCGCGCCGCTCGGCGCCCTCGCCGAGCGCGCCGTCGTCATCGCCGCGCCGCTCGGCGCCCTCGCCTTTGCCGCCGCCGTCGTCATGATCGCGCGCGCGCCGCGCCGCTTCGTCTTCGCCTGCTTCTTCGCCGGCAGCCTCGCGCTCGTCGCCGTCATCGCCGCCGCGCGCGCCGGCCGCGGCTGGCCGCCCGGCCTCGAGCTGCACTACGCGCCCTTGATCGCGCCCGCGTACGTCGTCGCCGTCGTCGCGCTGGCGCCGCTCCTCGCGCAGCGTCGCGTCGTCGCCCTCGTCGCCTGCACCGGCGCCGTCGCCATGTGTCTCGCGTACGTTCCGACGGCGACGCCGGAGAGTCGCCTGCGCGAGCGCGCCTTCATCGCCGACTGCGGCCGCGCGCCCGCCGACCTCCTCGCCGCGCGCCACCTGCCGCTCTTCTACTACGTCGACACGCCCGCCGCGCGCGCCGTCGTCGCGCGCTACCTCGCCACGCTCGACTGCGACGCGATCAGACCGTGAACGCCTTGGCCATGCGATAGAAGCCGTAGGCGATGAGCCCCCACGCGATGAGAATGATCACGCTGTGCGGGACCCACATGACGCGCTTGTAGTCGACGCCCATCTTGGCGTACGTGCCCGACACCTTGAACACGTCGTCGATGCGCGTGATGGCGAAGATGCCGACGCCGACCATGACCCACTTGAACGCGGCGCCCATGTCGCCGCCGACGGTCTTGGAGAACTTCCACGCGAAATAGAGCGCGATCAGCGCCGACAGCAGCGCAGCGACAACGGCGATGGTGCTGGGAATGTCGACGACGACTTCGATTGGATGCATGCGTGGCCCCCCTGCAAGAAATGACCGCCGCGATGATAGCGAAGCGCGCGCTACTTGGCGAGCACGCGCTCGACTTCGGCGCGCATCGTGCCCGAGAGGATCTTGCCGTACATCACCCAGTCGCTCACGAACGAATAGAGCGGGTACTTGAAGGTCGCGGGGCGGTTCTTCTCGAAGCCGAAGTGACCGATCCACGCAAAGCCGTAGCCGACGATCGGCGTGGCCGCGAGCAGCCACGGCCGCCCGGTCACGATCGCCGCCGCCACCAGCGCCAGCACCAGCGTCGAGCCGATGAAGTGCAGCGCGCGCGTGATCGGCTTGCGATGCTCGCGCACGTAGAAGGGCCAGAACTCGCGGTAGGTCGTGATG
>DASXOU010000946.1:0-21471 GCA_036494045.1 Polyangia bacterium
CCGCACCAGCTCGGGACGGCTCAGCGCGTCGGGCGCGCGTGAGCCGGCCATTTTGTAGATCTTTTCTTCCTCGACGGTGCCGTCCAGATCGTCGGCGCCCCACCACTGCGCGATCTGCGCGGCCTTCACGCCCAGCATCGCCCAGTAGGCTTTGACGTGCGGGATGTTGTCGAGCATCAGCCGCGATACCGCGAACAGCCGCAGGTCGTCGATGCCGGTCGGGCCCGGCAGCCGCTCGAGCGCGTTGTTCTCGTTGTGGAACGCCAGCGGACTGAAGGTCTGAAAGCCGCCGGTCTCGTCCTGAAGCTCGCGAAGCCGGATCAGGTGGTCGACGCGCTCCTCGACCGTCTCGATGTGGCCGTACAGCATGGTGCAGTTGGAGCGCAGCCCCAGCCGATGCGCGGTGCGATGCACGTCGAGCCAGCCGGCGGCGTCGACCTTGTCGGCGCAGATCTTCCGGCGCACCCGCTCGGCGAAGATCTCGGCGCCGCCGCCCGGCAGCGAGCCCAAGCCGGCTGCGACCAAACGCCGCAGCACCTCTTCCACCGTCATGCCGTACAGCCCGGCGAAATAGTGAATCTCGACGGCGGTGAAGGCCTTCAAATGAATATTGGGCCGCGCCGCGCGAATTCCGCGCAGGAGCTCTTCGTAATAGCTGAACGGCAGCTTGTCGTGCAGCCCGTTGACGATGTGGACCTCGGTGAGATCGGCGGGACGCGAATTCACGCGCGCCACCGCCTCCTCCCCCGTCATCGTGTAGGCGCCGGGCATGCCCTCCTGCAGGCGCGCGAACGAGCAGAAGTGGCAGTCGGCGACGCAGACGTTGGTCGCGTTGAGGTGCATGTTGACGTTGAAGTAGGTGCGATCGCCGTGGCGCCGCTCGCGCACGCGGTTGGCGAGCACGCCGAGCGCGCCCACGTCGTGCTCCTTCATGAGGCGCACGCCGTCGTCGAACGACAGGCGCGCGCCGCCGTCGACTTTCGCGGCGATCTCGTCGAGAAATGCGGTCATTGCCTTTTCCTCGCGGGGAAGCGTCCAGCGGCTTGAATCAGCGATTCGACGAATGTAGGGCTCGGACGTCCGCCGTCCTCGGGCGGCCCGCCGAGCTGCGCAAGCTTGTAACGTTGCTTGGGCGGCGCGAGCGGACCGGCGAGCTCGTCGGCGCCGAAGGTGAGCGCGAGCGCCGCGCCTTTGACGTCGAGCGGTCCGTCCCAGCGCGCGCGAATCGGCAGCGCCGTGCCGAGCGCGCGTCGCGTCGCCGCCGCCGCGCGATAGCAATCGATGCCGGTGTCGCCGAACGCGAGCGCGGCGCGCACTGCGGTGCCGCGCGCCAATGCCACGCCGAGCGCGCGCAGCGACGCGTCGAGCTCATCGACAGTGGCGCCTTGCACGATCGCCTCGAAGCTGATGCCCTGCAGCTTCGGCGCTTCGTGCAGCGTCAGCGCCGGCCAGCGCAACACGACGCGCTCGTTCGCCGTCGCCAGCCGCCGCGCCGTCTCGACGTCGAGCGTGATCCACTCGTCGACGTCGTCGCACTCCGGCTCTTCGGGCGACAACAAGAGCGAATGCACGAAGCTCGCCGGCGCCTCGACGGGCGACAGCACCTGCGCGGCGATCTCCGCCAATGACTGATACTGGGCGTTCGCTGCGTTCATCGACGTTCTCCTTCTTCGCCCCAACGCGGACCGAGCTTGACCGGCACGCCGAGGTGGTCGAGCACGCGCCCGACGACGGTGTCGAGCAGCGCCTCGATCGTCTGCGGCCGTCCGTAGAACGACGGCATCGCCGGCAACACGATCGCACCGGCGCGCGTCACCGCCGCCATGTTCTCGAGATGGATCAGCGACAGCGGCGTATCGCGGGCGACCAGCACCAGCTTGCGCCGCTCCTTCAGCATCACGTCGGCGGCGCGCCCGATCAGATCCTCGCTGATGCCGTGCGCGATGCGCCCGAGCCCTCCCATCGAGCACGGGATCACGACCATCGCGCCAAAGCCGCCCGAGCCGCTGGCGAACGGCGCGTTGAAGTCGCGCGCGTCCCACTTCTTGAACGGCAGATCTACCGTCGGCGTGCCGATCTCCTCGGCCCACACTTGATGCGCCGCCTTCGAGAACACGAGGTGCGTCTCGACGACGTCGCGTGGTTGCGTCGAAAGTACATGAAGTAACCGCCGCGCGTACGGCGCGCCCGACGCGCCGCCGACCGCGACCACCAGCTTCAAGGGCGTCGCCGGCGCGCTCATGCGATCCCCACGACCATACTCGCGATCCCGAGCGTCAGATCCTCGCTGCGCGCCGCCGCGAAGCCGACCTCGCGGCACAGCTCCTCGACGTCGGCGCGCGTGGCGAAGCGCTCGATCGAGTCGGCGAGATAGCGATAGGCGCTGCGATCGCCCGAGACGATGCCGCCGACCAGCGGCAGGACGCGCTGGTTGTAGAGCGCCTGCACCGCGCGCGTGACCGAGCGGCGCGGGCGGAAGAAGTCGAGCACGACGGCGCGGCCGCCTGACTTGAGCACGCGGCGCATCTCGGCGAGACCGGCGCGCGTGTCGTCGAGGTTACGCAGGCCGAAGCCGCAGATGACCCCGTCGAACGCCGCGTCGGCGAACGGCAGCGCCAACGCATCGGCGCGCACCACCGGCACGAGGACCTTGGCGCGCCCCGACACCAGCATCGCGTGCGAGAAGTCGGTCGCGATCACTTCGGCGCCGGCGCTCGTCGCCAGCGACGCGAGGTCGAGCGTGCCCGCGCAGACGTCGAGCACGCGACGCCCGCCGAGCGAAGCGCCGGCAGCGAGCGCGGCGATCGCCTTTTTGCGCCACGACTGATCGATCCCGAGCGACAAGACGCGATTGAGCGCGTCGTAGGTCGGCGCGATGCCGTCGAACATCTGCTGCACCGCGCGGCTCATTGACGCCCGCTCACTTTTCGATCTCCAATTCGGCCCACAGTCGATCGACGCGCGCCGCCACCTCGGGCGCCATCGTCGCCACGGCCGGCCAGACGCGCTCGTAGCCCTCTTCCTTCCACTTCGCGGTGGCGTCGACGCCCATCTTGCCGCCGAAGCCGACCGAGCACGACGCGTGGTCGAGCACGTCGTACGGTCCGTCGGAGATCATGACGTCGCGCTTGGGATCGATGTTGTTGAGCACGCGCCACGCCACCTCGGCGACGTCGTGCACGTTCACGTCCTTGTCGACGACGACCACGCACTTGGTGAACATGAGCTGCCCCATGCCCCACAAGGCGTGCATGATCTTCCGCCCGTGCCATGGGTACTGCTTGTCGATGGCGACGATCGCCATGTTGTGGAACACGCCCTCGACCGGCAGGTTGTAGTCGACGAGCTCGGGCAGCATCATGCGTAAAAGCGGCAGAAACAGCCGTTCCGTGGCCTTTCCCAGCCACGCGTCCTCCATCGGCGGCCGGCCGACGACGGTCGCCGGATAGATCGCGTCCTTCCGCCGCGTCAGCGCGGTGACGTGGAACGCCGGATATTTGTCGCGCGGCGTGTAGTAGCCCGTGTGATCGCCGAACGGCCCTTCGTCGACCAGTGGTTCCGTCGGATCGACATAACCTTCGAGCACGAAGTCGGCGTCGGCCGGAACCTCGATCGGCTGCGTCTTGCACGGCACCAGCTCGACCGCGCGCCGCCGCAGAAAGCCGGCCAGCATCAGCTCGTCGACCCCGTCGGGCAACGGCGCGGTCGCGGCGTAGGTGAGCGCCGGATCGCCGCCGAGCACGACCGCCACCGGCACGCGCTGGCCGCGCTCTTTGTATTTGTGAAAATGACGCATCCCGGTCTTGTGCGCCTGCCAGTGCATCGCGGTGGTGCGCGCGTCGAGGAGCTGCATGCGGTACATGCCGCAGTTGCGCGCGCCCGTCTCCGGATCGTGGGTGATGACGATGGGCAGCGTGATGAAGGGTCCGCCGTCGTCGGGCCAGGAGGTCAAGATCGGCAGCTGCCTGAGATCGATCTTGTCGGCGCGATCTTCCACGACCTCCTGACACGGCGCCGCGCCGCTGGTCGACTTCGGCAGCGCGCCGGCTACGCGCCCGAGCTTGGGCAGGAGCTTGAGCTTGTCCCAGAGCGATCCCGGCGCCGACGCCCCGCCGAGCAATTCGGCGAGCGCGCGCGCGTGCTCCTCGATCTCGCGCACGCCGAGCGCCATGGCCATGCGCCGCCGCGAGCCGAACAGGTTGATCGCCAGCGGAAAGCGCGATCCGCGCGGGTTTTCGAAGAGCAGCGCCGGACCGCCGTCGGCCAGCTTCATGGTGCGCGCCGCGATCTCGGCGATCTCGAGCCGCGGATCGCACTCGCGCCGGATGCGCACCAGCTCGCCGGCACCGTCGAGCGTCTCAATGAACGCGCGCAAGGAAGCGAACATCACGCCACCCGCGCGCACAGCTCGTGCGCGATGTAACGCAGCGCCTCGGACCACGGCGTCTGCGGCAACGGATCGAGCGCGGCCACCGCGCGCGCCGTCTCTTGTTGCGCCCGCTCGCGCGCCGCCATCGCCGCGCCGGTGCGCGCCACCGCGGCTGCGACATCGCCCGCATCGTCGGCATCGGCGGCGACGCAGGCATCGAGCAGCGCGCGCAGGGAAGGCTCGCGCTCGAGCGCGAACAACACCGGCAGCGTCAGCTTGCCTTCACGTACATCTGACAGAACCGATTTTCCGAGCGCGTTCGGATCGCCCTCGACGTCGAGCACGTCGTCCACGATCTGAAAGGCGCGCCCGAGATGCAGCCCGTAGGCGCCGAGCGCGTCGGCAACGGCATCGTCGCTCGCCGCCAGCCGCGCGCCGGCGCGCCCGCACCAGGCGAACAGCGACGCCGTCTTGCCGTCGACGACGTCGATGTAGCTGCGCGCGTCGAGATCGAGCCGGCCGCGATGCTGCAGCTGCAGCGCCTCACCGTCGATCATGCGCCCGATCGCGGCCAAGAGATCGGCGAGCGCGGCGGCGGCGCCCGTCGACGCCGTCAGCTCGAGCGCGCGGATGAGCAGGAAGTCGCCGCCCAGCACCGACGCGGCGTTGCCCCAGAGCACGCGCGCCGCCGGCATGCCACGCCGCGTGCGCCCGTCATCGAGGACGTCGTCGTGCAGCAGCGTCGCCGCGTGCACCAGCTCCGCCGCCTGCGCCAGCTTGGTCAGCGACACGCGGCTGTTGACGCAATCAGCGGCGACGCCGGCCGCGCGCGCCGCCAGGATGACGAGCAACGGCCGCACGCGCTTGCCGCCGGCGCCGACGAGATGGCGCGCGGCGCGTCCGGCCAATCCGGGACCGCCGTCGGCGAGCGCCGGCAGGCCGTTCTCCACGTCGGTGACGATGTCGCCGACGAGCAGCTTGAGCGCGCCCAGCCGCGCGTGCACGGCGTCGGGATCGGGCCCGCGGCGCGCCGCCTCGGCCAGTCGCTCGGTGGTTGCTGCCAGCTCCGCGTGTGCTCGCATCCCCGTCCTCGCTGTCGCTCGCTTTCGCGAATCGCCCGCTCTCGCGAACTTTCAGAATCTTTTGAAACTTCATAACAGGACCGAAAACGTTGTCAAGCGCTCACGCGCAAGGCCGTAGATCTGCGGTACTTGTGGAGCGTGATCGAACGCTTCGTCACTACGCGCGAGCCGTTCGCCGTCGCCTGCGCCGACGGCTGGGTGCTTGCCGGCGAGGTCGTCGTCGGCGCTCCGCCCGTCGCTGTCGCCGTGGTCGGCCACGCCATGATGGTCGACCGCCGCACGCTCGATCGCCCGCGCGGCCGCGGCCTGGTCTCGACGCTGGCCGCGCGCGGCATCGCCTGCGTCGTCGCCGATCTACGCGGCCACGGCACGAGCGGCCCGCGCGCCGGCGAAGGCGGCGACTGGGGCTACGACGATCTCGTCGAGCATGACGTGCCCACGCTGATCGCGTTCGCGCGCGCGCGTTTCCCGTCGCTGCCGCTGGCGTGCGTCGGCCACAGCCTCTTCGGCCACGTCGCGCTCGCGCATCTTGCGCGCCATTCCGACGCCGACATCGACGGCCTCGTGCTCCTCGCCGTCAACGTCGCCAACCCGAGCTGGGACGCGCGCTCCGTCGGCGCGTTGCAGCGGCGCGCCGCCATCGAGCTCATGGGCATCCTCGGCCGCATCTTCGGCCGCCTGCCGGTGCGCCGCTTCGGCTACGGCAGCGACGACGAAGCCGCCGGCTACGTACGCGACTTCGTGCGCAACGGCCGCGCCCGTCGCTGGCGCGCGCGCGACGGCTTCGACTACTGGGAGGCGCTGGCGTGCGTCGATCGGCCGATCCTCGCCATCGTCGGCGCCGGCGATCGCTTCATGTGTCCGCCGTCGGACGCGCGCGCCATCGTCGAACGCGTGCGCGGCGCGCGCTTCCACGTCGTCGGACGCGCCGCCGCGCTGCCCTTCGGCGCCGGCTGGCCCGATCACATGGGGCTCGTGCTCGACGAGCGCGCGCGGCCAGCCTGGGATCAGACGGCCGAGTTCATCCGGTCCATCCACCGCTCGCCGACGCGATGAGCGCCGAGAGCGCCTCGAGATCGGCGTCGAACGCGGTCAGCGGCGCCCCGCCCTTCACCTTGCGCTCGACTTGCCGTCCCCATGACGTGAGCTGCGGCAGCCCGTAGCTGACGCCGGTGCCGGCGAGCCGATGCGCCTCGTGCTGCAGCGTCGCGCGGTCATCGGTGCGCAGCGCCGCGCGCATCGTCGCCAGCCGTGCCGGCAGCCCGGCGACGAATCCGTCACGAAGCGCACGCATGCGCTCCTCGAAGCGCGCCTGCGAATCCACGATCCGTTTCTAGGCGTTCAAGCGGGTGGATCAAGCCGTTCACCGCGCAATAGCTTCTCGAGCGCGGCTTCGTCAATGACTTGCACGCCTTTCTTCTGGGCGTCCTTGAGCTTGGTGGCGCCGACGTCGGCCCCGGCGACGAGGTAGGTGGTCCCCTTCTTGACGCTCTTTTCGAAGATGCCGCCCGCCGCCTCGACCGCTGCCTGGATGTCGCTGCGCGGCCGACTTAATGTACCTGTGACGCAAACTCGCACGCCGCCGAGCGGCCCTTCACGCACCGTCTTCGGCTCCGACGGCGACACGCCGCGCGCCATCAGCTTCTGCAAGACGGCGCGGTTGCGCTCGTCGGCGAAGAAGTCGCTGACGGCCCGCGCGCGCTCCTCGCCGAAGCCGTGCAGCTCCATGAGCGCGGCGAAGATGCCTTCGGGTGCCGTCGCCATCAGCGTCTGCAGATCGCCGAAGCGCACCGCGACCTCGTGCGCCCACACTTCGCCGATCTTGGGCATGCCGAGCCCGACCAGGAGGCGCGTCAGCGGCGCTTTTTCGCGCGCCAGCTGGACGCCGGCGACCACGTTCTCGGCGCTCTTTTCGCCCATGCGCTCGAGGTCGATCAGCTTGCCGACGGTGAGATCGAACAGATCGGCGACGTCACCGACGAGCCCCGTCTGGACGAGCTGCACTACCAGCGACGGGCCGAAGTTCTCCATGTTCATCGCGTCGCGCTTGCAGAAGAACTCGATCGAGCGCGCGCGCTGCTCGGGGCAGCCGAAGTGATTGGGGCACACCAGCACCACGAGCCCCTCTTCGCGAATGAGCGCCGTGCCACACGACGGGCACACCTTGGGCTCGACCACCGGCTCGCGCACGCCTTCGGGGCCGCGCTCGACGACGGTGATGACGTAGGGGATGATCTCGCCCGCTTTTTCGAGGAGCACGCGATCGCCGACGGCGACGTCGAGCCGCTTGATCTGGTTGTAATTGAAGAACGAGGCGCGCTTGACCGTGGTGCCCGACAGCTCCACCGGCTCGAAGTGGCCGAGCGGCGTGATGGCGCCGGTGCGCCCGACATTATGTTCGATCGACAATAACTTCGAGGTCGCCTGCTCCGCGGGGAACTTGTACGCGATCGCCCAGCGCGGCGCGCGATTGGTCGCGCCGAGGAGCCGGCGCTGCGGAATGGCGTCGACCTTGATGACCAGCCCGTCGGTGGCGTAGGGCAGCTCGAGCCTTTTTCCGTGCTGCCAGCCCTGCACGTAGGCGATGAGCTCGGGCAGCGAGGTCACGCGCGCGACGTCGGCCGAGACCGGCAGGCCGAGCGACTTCATCCACGCCAGCAGCTCGAAGTGCGTGCGCCCGTGCGCTTCGCCGACGACTTCGTAGGTGAGCAGCTTCATCGGCCGCCGCGCCGACTCGCGCGGATCGAGCAGCTTGAGCGCGCCCGCCGTCGAGTTGCGCGGGTTCTTGAGCAGCTCTTCGCCGGCGGCAGCGCGCTCGGCGTTGAGCCGGGCGAAGGTCGCGCGCTCCATGTAGACCTCGCCGCGCACGTCGCAGGTCACCGGCTCGGCGAGCACGAGCGGCAGCGCGCGGATGGTGCGCAGGTTGGGAGTGACGTCTTCGCCGACGACGCCGTCGCCGCGCGTGGCGCCGAGCAGGAACTTGCCGTCCTCGTACTTGAGCTCGATCGAGACGCCGTCAATCTTGGGCTCGATGACGTAGACCGGCGTCTCGCCGTGCAGGCCACGCACCACGCGCTCGTGAAACGCGGTGAGCTCGGCCTCGTCGTAGGTGTTGTCGAGCGAGAGCATCGGCACTTTGCGCTCGATCTTGGGGAACCCGGTCGACAAGTCGCTGCCGACGCGCCGGGTCGGCGACCAAGCGACGATCCATTCCGGATGCGCGGCTTCGATGGCCTGCAGCTTCTTGTAGAGCTGGTCGTACTCGACGTCGGCGACGGTCGGGCTGTTGTCGACGTAGTAGCGCCGATCGTGTGCCTGGATCTCGCGCGCCAACGCTTCGTACTCGGCGCGATTCACAAAATCGGCTCTTCCGGCTCGTCGTCGTCGACGCCGTCGAGCTCCTCGAGCTTCTTCTGCTCGCCCACGATGTCGAACTCGCCGGTGATGAGCTCGACCTCGCCCGTCGACTCGCGCTCGGCGGTGGCGTGCTTGTCGCTGTCGGCGTCGATGAGCAGGCTTCCGGCGGCGGCTGCGTGCTCCTTGCGTCCGCGCACGATGCCGGCGTTGACCGTGACGGCGAACGGCCGCCCCGCGTAATAGGCGTCGATGGCCGCCTTCAAGTGCCAGAACGCGTCCTGCATCGGTTGGCCTTTGCCTGCGATCGCCTTCCACGCGCCGAGCGGGCCGTATTCGATGAGCGGCGCGAAGAAGAACTCGCGGCTCGACTTGAACAGCAGCGTGAAGGTGTCCCACTCGCCGGTGACGTCGACGAGCCCGGCGTCCTCGAACCACGCCTCGACCTGCTCGAGCGGCGGATATTGCGCCGTGTGCGCGTCGAGGCGATCGATCGCGTCCTGCCGATCGACCTTGCCGAGCACCTCGCGATAGAGATCGAAAAATTCGTTGAAGGTGCCGGCCAGCGGCAGCGTCACGGCGACGCGGCCGCCCGGCTTGGCGACGCGCGCGAACTCGCGGACGGCGCGCTCGGGATCGTCGAACTCGTGCAGCCCGGCGTTGCACAGGACGAGATCGTAGACGTCGTCGGCGAAGACGAGCTTGGGCGTGGCCGCTTCGCTGCGAAAGAAGATGCGCTTGCCGGCGAGGCGGCCGGCCTTGTTGCGCGCTTCGTCGAGCATCGGCGACGAGGGATCGATGGCGATGATGCGCCCTTCGGCGTCCATCTTGGCGAGGATCTCGAGCGCCGGATAGCCGGTGCCGCAGCCGACGTCGAGCACCATCGCTTTGGGCGGCAGCGCCAGATCGCGCAGGAGCAGGCGGCCGAAGCGGCGCGACCAGATCGGCAGCACCTCGGCGTCGTAGATCTTGGCGAGCTTGTCCTCTTTGTGCGAACGCTTCATGAGCTTCAGCCGTCGGCCTTCTGCTTCGGAGGCTTCCAACCCTTCACCGGGCCGGGACGCAAATGTTCGCCGGCGTATTTTCCGCCGACGTACTTGATCGTCATGAGGTAGAGCGCGCTCGACAGACGATTCATCGCCAGCTTCAAGTCGGCGCGGCCTTCGTCGCCCGCCGACGGGAACGCGAGATAGAGCGCGAGCTCGGCTTCGCGCGCGTAGGCACGCGCGGTGTACAAGCGCGCGACCACCGGGCCTTGGCGCACCGACGGGAACATGAAGGGGACGCCGTAGAGCTCGTGCGTGTGGTGCGAGTGATAGCGCAGCTCGTTGGCGCCGAGCCCGGCCAATTTCCACGACGCCAGCGGGCGGCCGGTAACCTCGGCGCCGACGATCGCACGCGTGAGCTCGAGCGCCTCGCCCAATTCGCCGACGAGCCCGCGCGCGCCGTCGGCGTCGGCGGCGCACTGCGCGTCGAGCAGCAGGCCCTGCAAGGTGTCGAGCTTTCCGCGCAACGGCAGCCGCGGATGCGATTTGTCGACGAGGGATTCGTCGTCGTGCAGATGCGTGAGGTGCTCGGGCTTGTCGCTGAGCCGCTCGCCCGTCGCCAGCACGCGATATTTTCCCGCGCCCTTGCCGCCCTTCGGCCGCGCGCCGAGCGCCTCGCCGCCGCCGCGCGCCGCGCGTGTCACGTCGGTCGGCGCCCGCGCGATGTCGACGACGGCGGCGGCGAACGCACGCGCCGCCGCTTCGCAGGCCGGCAGATCGCCGACGAGATAGCCGCCGCCGTAGTTCGTCTCCGTCGGTGGGCCGAACCACTTGGCCACGCGCACCGCCGCCGCCTTGAGCGCCGCGTCGAACGCGACCATCGACTCGAGCGGCGGCGCGATCAGATACGCCAGCGGCGCACCGACAGCGATCCCGGCTTCGCGCGACAAATACGATCCGGTCGCGCGCACGACGTGTGGGAAGAACGCGAGCTCGCCCTTTTCGTCGGCGGCGTAGAACCACGCCTCCTTCTCGAGCGTGCGCACGCAGGCGTCGAGCGCCGCGCGCACTTCATCGGGATCGCGCGCTGCGTACACGCCGATCGCTTCACCCGACAGCGGCCCCGACGGATACGACGATCCGGCGTAGAACGATCGCGCGTAGACGACCTCGACCGGCGCCGCCTTGGTCCCCTCGTCGAGCGCGACGAAGAGCGCGTCGTCCGACGAGCAGGTCAGCATGCCGGCGGCGCGCAGCCCGTCCGGCAATTTCCACTCGGCTGCGAGCTGCTCGTCGACGCGCGGGATCGTGCGCACGGCCAACACGCGCGGCTTGAGCGGCGGCAGATCGACGAGGCCGAGCCCGCGCGGCTCGTCACTCGTCGCGTCAGTTGCGCGGACCGCCATCGGCGAAGCCGGCCGCTTGTAGCTGCGTGTTGGCGTCCCAGCCTTTCGGCGCGGGCTCGTTTTGCGACCACCATTCGGCGCCCGCCTGCACCCACTCCTTGCGCAGCTCGGCGTGCGCCTTGTCGAGATCGTCGGCGCCGAACTGCGTGCCGCAGCACGGACAGATGCTGTAGGTCGGCGAGCCCGTCGGATCGACGGGCGGCTCGACGAGCCCGGCGAAGCCGCAGACCGGACAAGTCCAACGCGCCTCATCGCTCTGACGCTCGCTCACAGCACCACTCCCGACTTCTTCGCCGCGAGGATGCGCGCGCATGCATCGGCGACGGCGTGCGCGGCTTTGGTCGGCTCGAGGCCGCGTGGGTTGATGTTGCTGATGACTTCGCGATCGGCGTCGGTGGCGCCGCTGGCCGGACGATAGATGTAGTAGCTCGACAGCGAATCGGCGAAGCCGAGCCCGGGCCGCTCGCCGCAGGTGAACACGCACGCTTCGGCGTCGACGAGCCGCGCGATCTCGTCCATGACCTTGACGCGCGAGCGGCGCACGAACACCGGCGTGCCGACGCGAATTCCGCGCGCCTGGAGCGCCGACGTGAGCGCGCCGTGAAACGCTTCGAGGTGCGCGTTGAGCGCCGCCGCCGACAAGCCGTCGCCGTAGCAGACCTGCAGCTGCGGGCCCTTCACGCATTTCTCCGCGAGCGTCTGTTTGCCCGCGCCGCTGAGCGCGCGTCCGGCGTCGGGCCGCTCGAGGAAGATGCGCTTGTCCGGCGCGCGCGTCGTCAGCTCGACGAGCCCGAGCCGCGTCACCAGCTTCTCGTCGACCTCCGAGACCACGGCGTCCTTCGCCGCCGCGTGATCGGCGCGGAACCGCAGGAGCGTGCTCGTCTTGTAGCGCGTGCCGGCGCGGCCGACGCCGATGCGGGCCGGCGTCGAGCGCAACATCGCGGTCATGGCGTCGGCGTCGAAGGGCGACAAGCTGGTGCCGCGATCGGGCGGCAAGAGCAGGCCCGAGTCGCCGTCATCGACGGCGCGTGCGCGCTTGTCGCCGATCTCGGCGAGCGTCCTGCGCACCAACCGCTCGATGCGCGAGCGATCCAACAACGGCTCCATCGGACGCCGGTTCTATCACAACTGGGCGAATTTTAGGGGCGCGTCGCGCGGCCGATTCCGCTCGGCAGGCAGACCGGGCCGATGATCGGGAAGCCGACGGTCGCGAACGTCGTGTAGTAGAGCGCGAAGCCCGAAGTTGTCGACTTGCCGTCGAGCGGCACGACCGATCCGGAAAGCAGCGCGTTGGACGTTCCATCCCAGCCGAGACCACCGACGGCGACGGCGGGGTTCGACGGCGACCGGATCCAGTAGAAGCCGTCGGACGAGGTCGCATAGCCGATCTGCACGCGATTGCTGCTGTCGCACAGGTTCTGCAAATTGGAGATGTCCTGCGTGCGCGCGTACGAGTACCACATCTTGAACACGGTGCCGTCGACGACGACGCGCGGCGCCAGCAACACTGCCTCATCGGAGAGATCGCTCGACAGCACCGGCGCCGGCTCGGCGACAAAGTGCATCCCGTCGCTCGACGACGCGCGCCCGATCTCCGCGACGCTGCCGCCGCTTGCCAGCGTGTGGATGGCCGAGAAGAACATGATGTAGCTGCCGCTCGTCGCGGGATCCGCAATCACCGACGGAAACTCGACAGTGGCATCGCAATAGGCGCAATCGACGCGGCTCACGATCGGCCCAATGGTCGAGAATACCCCCATGCCGTCGGTCGACGGACCGGCGAGTAACACGTCCTGACCGTTGACCACGCCGGAGGTGCCCTGTGAATAGGCGAGATAATAGTCGGACCCGACCATGAACACCGACGGCGAATTGATCTGCGCGTTCGCCGGCGTCATCGGCGTCTGCAAGATCGGATCGTTCTGCGGCGTGAAGTGCACGCCGTCGGTCGACTTGGCGACGCCGAAATCGTAACCCTTGAACTGCGCGCTCGACGAGTAGCCGCCGAAGTACATGCGGTAGTTTCCGCTGCCGTCGACGATCACGTTGGGCTCGGCGACGACGGTGTCGGCAAATCCGAACGTCTGCGTCCCCGTCGGCGTCGGCACCGTCGCGGTGGCGTCGCGCGCGAACGCCTGCGCCTTGACGCTGATCTTGCCGACCGTGCCGGTGCTCGCACCGAACGTCGCCGTCACGGTCGCCGTTTGCGGTGGCAGCGTCTCGCGGTTGAGCGCGACCATCGCCTGCGCCTCGCCGTTCACCAGCGCCACCGTCGGCGGCACCACGTCGCCCCAGCTCGACGACAGCGTGACCGTGCCGTTGAACCCGCCGGCGTTGGCGCGGTTCATGTCGAGCGCCTGCACCGCCAGCGAAAACTGCTCGTGCTCGCCGACGGTGCCGCTCGACGGCAGCGTCGCCGCCAGCGAGAACGAGCACGCCGCTTGATCGTCCGACTTCACGCACAACCCGCAGGTGCAATGCTGCCCCGACGGGCACGAGCTGTCCGCCGTCGAGCAGCGATACGCGCCCGCCGGCGGCGTCGGTTGGTAGCAACCACCGAGCGCGCAACACGCGAGCAGCGCGGCGACCGCGACGATTCCCCCGAACCGCCGCATCAGAACCTTCCCGCGACCACGAATCCGCCGCCCGTCGGCGACAGCGACGGCGCCATCGTCAACTTGGGCGCCTCCTTGTCGATCTTGTTGCCGAGCAGGTACAAGCCGATCGCCCCGCCCGCGCACAGCGCCGCCACGCCGAAGCTCACGCCCTCGACGATCACGTCGATCTGCCCGCTCTTCTGCGTCGCCGATTGCGCGCCGAAGTCGACCGGGTTCGTGATCGACCCCGAGTGTGTAACCGTGTTCGCATCTTGCGTCGCCAGCACCGCGAACGCGATGCCACTCGCCGCCGCGCCGAGCGCGATCACGCCGAGCCCGTACGCCGCGATACGCACGCCACGCCCCGGCGGCGGCGGCGCCTCCTTGTACACGACGATGGTCTTGAACACGACCTTCTCGCCCGTCGCCGGCAACGGCGCCGCTTGCGATCCCGCCGCCGTCGCCGCCGCGCGCTCGCGCAGGTTGGCGATGCGCGTCTCGACGAGCTTGCGATCGGACGCCGCCGCGTTCGACTTCAGGTAGGTTTCGTACGCCGTCGCCGCGTCGGTGTAGCGCCCGAGCCGCTCGTAGCACTGCGCCAGGTTGTATTGCAGATCGGGCAGCGGCTTGAGCTGATACGCCGCTTCCATCTCGCGCGCCGCGTCTTCATAGCGCGCCTCGTCGTAGTACGCGATCGCGGCCTTCAGGTGAATGCGCGCGCGCTCGGTCTTCTCGTCCTGCGCCAGCGCGACCCGCGCGCAGCCCACCAATAATAGGAAAGCTAAGATGGAGCGCATACTCCATCTTAACACTTCGCTCTACTGCAGGCGCTCCCAGCCGGCCGCGAACTTCGGCTTGAGCGCGCTCTCGCCGATCACGACTTTACTATCGCTGGCCCAGAACACGCGCAGCCCCGGCGCGAGCGCGTCGCGCGGCACCGGCCACGTCAGATCGCCCTGCGGATCGTCGAACTCGACCATCACCACGAGCCGCGGCGCCGCCGATCCATCGTCGACGATCGCCAGGCCGTGCCCGTCGGCGCTCCACACCGGATCGCCGTGAAGCCGCGTCAGCCCGGCGCGCGGCCACACGTTCTTGCCGTCGACGACGAGCGCCTGCTGTCCCGATCTGCCGACGAGAAACGCCACGTGCCGATGCGACGGATCCCACGTGAAGTCGACGCCCGAGCGCGCGGCGAGCACTTCGCCGGTGTCGGCATCATGTACGACGTACGTCAACGACGCCGTCGACTTCTTGTTGAGATCGGGCGGCGCCAGATAACCGAGCCGCCGATTGTCGAGCCAGCTCAGCTTGTCGGGCATGCCCGGCCGATAGACGGAGAAGTCGTTCACCGGATCGCCGGCGAGATTGCGCACGAGCACGTGCGCCGACGCCGCCGCGCCCTTGCCCGCCGCCGCTTGCGCACGCGCGCGAACGTACGCGAAGCGTTTGCCATCAGGCGAGAACACCATCTCGTCCTTGTGCACGTCGCCGAGCGACCACTCTTCGCTCCCGCGCCGCGCCCACGGCTGATCGCCCTTGAAGAAGAGCTCGACCTCGGGCGCGCGCGTGCGCGCCACCGACGGTCTCCGCGTCGACGACGACGCCGTCTTCACCTCGGGGACGCCCGCGGCGCAGCCGATCGCGACCAGCGCCGCGATCGACATGGCGCGAATGCGCCTCACCCGAAGATGCTCGGGTCTCCGGCTTTCGCCGTGAGCTTCCCGTCCCTCATGATCCCCATTTCTTCGAGCCACGTTTCGTACTCTGGTGCAGGGCGGAGGCCAAGCAGCTGCCGCAACGTCGCGTCGTCGTGAAAGGACGTCGATTGGTAATTCAACATCACATCGTCGCCCATCGGGAGTCCCATGAAGAAGTTGCACCCCGCCGCGGTCAACAGCACCTCGAGGTTCTCGAGGTCATTCTGATCCGCGTCGGCGTGGTTGGTGTAGCAGGCGTCGCACCCCATGGGAATGCCGTGGAGCTTCCCGCAGAAATGATCTTCCAATCCCGCGCGCGTGATCTGTCGCGCGTCGTACAGATACTCGGGGCCGATGAATCCGACGACGGTATTGACGAGAAACGGATCGAAGTGACGCGCCAGGCCATAGTTGCGCGCCTCCAGCGTCTGCTGATCGACGCCGTGATGCGCATCCGCCGACAGCGCCGAGCCCTGCCCGGTCTCGAAGTACATGACGTTCGGCCCGGTCGCCTGCCCGAGCTTGAGCGTCATGTCCCAGGCTTCTTGTAAAAGTGACAGCGTGACCCCAAACGAGGTCATCGCCTTCTCGGTGCCCGCGATCGACTGAAACATGAGGTGCAGCTTGGCGCCCGCTTCGAGCGCCTTCATCTGCGTGGTCACGTGCGCGAGGCAGCAGTTCTGCGCCGGGATGCGCCACTCGCGGATGAACTGATCGGTGGCGTCGAGGATCCTCTTGGTCTGCTCGGCGTTGTCCATCACGGGATTGATCCCGAAGACCGCGTCGCCGACGCCGAAGCTGACGCCCTCCTTCAGCGACGCCAGGATCCCGTCGACGTCGTCGGACGGGTGGTTCGGCTGCAAGCGCGACGACAGCCGCCCCGGCAGGCCGAGCGTGTTGTTGCAGTGCACGACCACGCGGATCTTCTTGGCCGCGACCACGAGATCCAAGTTCGACATCAGCTTCGCGCACGCCGCGATCATCTCGGAGGTCAGCCCGCGCGACAGCCGCAACAACTCCGCGCCCGCCACGTTCTCGTCGAGCACGTGCTCGCGCAGCTTGGCGACGGTCCAGCCCTTGATGCCCTCGTAGATCGGCACGTTCAAGTCGTCCTGGATCAGCCGCGTGACCGCGTCGTCGTCGTAGGGCACGACCGGATTTTCGCGCAGCTCGCGCAGCGTCACCTCCGACAACACCAGCTTGGCCGCCACGCGCTCGGTCGCCGACGTCGCCGCCACGCCGGCGAGCTTGTCGCCCGACTTCTCCTCGTTGGCCTTGGCGAGCACTTCCTTCAGATCCGCGAACCGGAACGTCGTGCCGCGCAACGTCGCCGCCAGCTTCACGATTCGAACGTATCACGAATCTGCTATCGTCGAGCCGTGCAGCGGCACGAGATCCGCGTCAGCGTCGGCTTCATCCTCGTCTGCGTCGTGCTCGGCGTTCTCACCGCCGGCATCGTTCCGCTCGTGCTCATCCTCGCGCGCCGCAACCTGCCCAAGGTCGTCGACGACGACGGCCTCACCCTCGGCGACGGCACGCGCATCCCGTGGAAGGCGTGCACGCACGTCGCCAAAGTTCCCGGCACCACGCAGCTCGTCTTCGGCGGGACGACCGTCTCGTTCCCCACGTTCTCGATCCGTCGCGGCAAGAAGATCCTGGCCGAGATCCGCCAGCGTCTCGGGCTGTCCGAAAAATGACGATCGTCCAATGACCGCGCCGCGCATCTTCCTCTTCCTCTTTTGCGCGTTCATGCTGCTCACCTCGCGCGAGCCGCCGTGGGCCGACGCGCACGTCGTCTACGACACCACGGAAAACCTCGTCGACAACGCGCGCCTCGACGTGCGCCTCGAGAGCGGCCCGCCGTGGTTCTACGCCCATCGCAACGGCAAGAAGTACGGCGTCTTCCCGCTCGGCAACGTCATCGCGATGGTGCCGAGCTACCTCGCCTACAAGGTGCTCGCGAAATTTCCGCGGCTCCCCGACAAGCCGACCTCCGCGCTCGCCGCGCACCTCGCGCCCTCATTAATGATGGCCGCCGCCTGCGCGCTCTTCTTCGTGGTCGCGCGCCGGCGCGGTCTGTCGCGCGGCTGGGCGACGGGCGCCACCATGATCCTCGCGTTCTCGACGATGACCTTCATCTACGCGCGCTCGCCCTATTCCGAGGCGCTGCAGACGCTGGTGCTGATGTGGCTCGTCGAGCGCACGCTCCAGATGGGCGAACGTCCGACCACCGCCGGCATCGGCTGGCTCGCCGTCGCCGCCGGCGTGCTCGTCAACTCCAAGCTGGTCAACGTGATCTTCCTGCCGTTCGTCGCCTGGTACGTCATCGATCGCGCGCGCCGCCGCGGCCAGCTCGATCGCGTGTGGCGCGCGCTGCCGCTCGCTGCCGTCGTGTTCGCCGAATTCTCCGCCGTCATCCTGTGGCACAACCACATGAAGACCGGCTCGCTCTTCGACAGCGGCTACCAGATCCCGCACGGCATCTTCTCCGGCGATCTCTTCGCCGGCCTCTACGGCTTCCTGTTGTCGACGGGAAAGAGCGCGTTCCTCTATTCGCCGCCGCTCATCCTCGCCGTCCTCGGCGCGCGCACCGCGTGGCAGCGCCGCCGCGCCGAGACCGCCCTCCTCGTCGCCATCATCGCCCTCAGCCTCCTCTTCAACGCCAAGTTCCGTCACTGGCACGCCGACTATTGCTGGGGCCCGCGCCATCTGACCGCGATCACTCCGTTGGTGCTGCTGCTCGCGTTTCCGTGGCTGCCCGAAGCGCTGCGCCGCGGCCACGTTCGCCTGCGCAAATTCGCCGTCGGCACGCTCATCGCCGCCGGCGTCGCCGTGCAGCTCCTCGGCGCGTCGATCTATTGGGATCACTACATCCGCGTCCTCATCGCCGTGAAGGATCAAACCGGCGCCGGCGGCTGGTTTCAGGAGCACCTCTCGCACGGTCACTACATCCCCGCGTTCTCGCCGCTGCGCGGCCAGTGGTGGATGCTGCGCCACCTCGTGCACGACGACGACGCGCTCGACAGCGATGCGCCGTGGCGCTCGATCGTCCCCTATCCGGCGAACATGAGCGAGGCATGGACGCGCGTGCGCCTCGACTGGTGGATGCTCGAGTACGTGCAAGGCACCGACTCGCGCCCCAAGGTCGCCGCCGCGCTGCTCCTGCTCATGCTCTCGGCGACGACGGTGACCGGCGTGCTGGCGCTACGCCGTCCGCGGCGCGATCAGGAGCGGCAGGTTCTTCCCGCCCTTTAGCGTCGCGCGAAACGGCGTGTCGCGCTCGAGCCGCATCGCCACCGTCGGATCGATCGTGCGCGACTTGAACCCAGCACCTCGATCGCGTCACCGTCGCGCAGCACGTACTCGGCGATGAAAACGGTGCGCAGCGCCTTGCCCTTGGCGCGTCGCTTCTGCCGATAGTCGACGGTGCGCGTGAGCAGCGGCTGCGCCATCGTCTCGAGCTCGCGCACGCGCGGCTCGTCGCCGTCGTGTCGGATCGACTTGCCGTCGGCGAGCAGGCGCGCATCCGCGGTCTCGACGCGCACCGGCTCGCCGTCGCCGACGAGCCAGAAGTCGTCGGCGTGCTCGAGCACGAAGCGCGATTGCGGATCGAACGTCACCACGGTGCGCCGATAGACCTCGGGCGAACCGCCGAGCGCGCGCACCTTGCCGGTGACGTGGATGAGCTCGCCGTCCGGCTCCGACGGCAAGCGCCGCAGATCGACGGCGCCCGCCGCCAGCTTGCGCAGCCGCCCGCGCAAGACCGCGCGCGCCGCCCGATCGCCGCCGAAATAGCCGCTCACCGCCGCGAACGATCCCACCGCGCCCCACGCGTGCACGTGCCCGAACGCGCTCAGCGCCGCCAGCCCGCCGACGATGCCGGTCCAGATCCCGCCGCTCACGGCGATGCGGATCGCGCGATACGACGGCGGCAGCCACTCGAGATCCTGACGAAGAAGGTGCGTCCGTTGCAATGGCGGCAAAGTCTAGCAGAGTGCTACGCTCCATGCGTGGACATCGCCGCGCTCGCGCCCGCGCTCCTCGACGACGCCCGCGCGCTCCTGACCGCCGCGCTGCCGCACGATCGCGTCGACGTCGTCGCCGCCGAGAAGCTCTTCGGCGACAACGGCGCGCGCAGCGGAGCCGCGTTCGGCGCGTGGGAGGGCGACGCGCTCGTCGGCGTCATCGCCGCCGCCGGCCGCTGGATCAAGCTCCTCGCCGTCGACGAGCGCCATCGCCGACAAGGCATCGCCACCGCGCTCCTCGATCGGATCGCCGCCCTCGCCGGCGCCGGCCCGCTCCGCGTCATGGATCATCCGGGCAACTACCTCTCGCCCGGCATCGACGGCCGCTACACCGCCGGCCGCGCCTTCTTCGCCGCACGCGGCTTTCGCGAGCGCGGCTTCGTCGAGAACATCCGCGCGCCGCTCGCCGATCCTTTGCGTCTGATCGACGTAACCGGCTACCAGCTTCGTCGCGTCCAAGAGACGGATCGAGCGCGCCTCCTCGATTGGATCGCGCGCAAGTTCGCGCCCGTCTGGGCGCTCGAGGTCGCGCGCGCAGCCAAAGGCCCGCGCCGCGCCGTCCATGCCGCGTGGCAACACGACGAGCCCGTCGCCTTCGCCGCCGCCGACGGCAACAACCAGGGCCTCGGCTGGTTCGGCCCCGCCGGCACCGATCCCGCGCATCGCGGCAGGCGCCTCGGCGAAGCGCTCCTGGTGCGCTGCCTCGAAGACGTGCGCGGCCTGCCCGAAGCCGGCGTCATCGCCTGGATCGGCCCGAAGGCGTTCTACGCCAAGACCGTCGGCGCCGTCGACGATCGCCGCTTCGTCACCCTGGAGCGCGACGAACCCGCGGTGCAAGGATGACGCGCGCGCTCATCCTCGCCGCCGGCCTCGGCACGCGCCTCGGCACCCTCTCCGACGAGCGTCCCAAGCCGCTCCTGCCCGTCTGCGACATTGCGCTCATCCGCTACGCGGTCGCGCTCCTGCGCGGCGCTGGCATCGACGAGATCGCCGTCAACCTGCATCACCGCGGCGACCTCATCCGCGCCGAGCTCGGCGACGGCTTCCACTATTCGGACGAGCCGACCATCCTCGGCACCGGCGGCGGCATCCGCAAAATCGCCGACTGGCTCACGCGCGGCGGGCGCGACTCGTTCGTCGTGGTCAACGGCAAGATCGTCAGCACCATCGACGTCGCCGCGACTTTGCGTCATCACGACGCAACCAACGCCACCGCGACGATGGTCGTGCGCGAAGTTCCCGACGCGCACAAGTGGGGCGCCATCGACGTGGGCGCCGACGGCCGCGTCACCGGCATCATCGGACAAGGCCAGCCGGGCGCGCACTCGTGCATGTTCACCGGCGTGCACGTGCTCTCGCCGCGGCTCGTCGATCGCCTGCCGGCGACGGGCGAGTCGGACTCGATCCGCCAGGCCTACATCCCCGCGCTGCTCGACGGCGAGCGCATCGAAGCCGTTCGCCACGCCGGCTACTGGCACGAGCACTCGACGCCCGAGCGCTACCTGCAAGGCAACTGGAACCTCTTGTCTGGTTCCGTCACTTTGACGCAACCACCGGGCCCCATCCGCGCGATCGCGCCCGACGCGATCGTCGAGCCGGGCGCGCAGCTCTCGCCGCTGGTCGTCGTCGGAGCCCGCGCCATCGTCCGCGCCGGCGCGCGTCTCGATCGCGTCGTCATCTGGCCCGACAGTACCGTCGACGGCGAGCTCGCAAACGCGATCGTGACGCCGAAAGGAATTACAGCGGTTCGAGACGAGCCAGCACGCAGGTGATGTTGTCCTGCCCGCCGTTGCGATTGGCGGCGTGGATGAGCCGCTCGCACGCCGTATCGAGGTCCTGCTCTTCTTGTAAAATGTACGCAAGCCCCGGATCGTCGACCATGCCCGACAGCCCGTCGCTGCACATGAGGTACGTGTCGTTGACGCGCGTCTGATCGCTCAACAGATCGACCT
>DASXOU010000947.1:0-7969 GCA_036494045.1 Polyangia bacterium
GAGCGGCCGTTCCAAGCGGGCCGGACTCTAAATCAGCGCGCGCAAATCTGCACTGCCTTTCGGCCCGGAATTCGCGATTTGGTCGCGCCCGATTCGCTGCTGGAGGGTTATGGACGGCCGGGCGCGGTGCGCCCGTAATGCAGGTGGTGCGCGACCCGCTGATAGAAGACGCGGATGCGCTCGCGGCCGTTGTGGCCGAGCGCATCGGCGACGGCGGGCGACAGGTCGAGGATGCCGCGCCAGTCGCCGGGCTCGTTCTTGTGGATCTTCACGCCCCACTGGCCCGTCGGCAGGATGGCGCCGAACGGCCCGCGGTCGAGCACCTCGCAGGCGGCGAACTGACCGGTGCGCGGATTTTCCAGCAAGAGCGGCGTCCCGCACGGCAGCGTGCGATGGGCGCAGACCAGCTGCCCCGGCTGGATGTGCTCGTGCGTGCACGACAGATGCTTGCCGGTCAGGTGGTCGCCGGGATCGCCGAAGCGCGTGGCCACGCCGCGATCGTAGTGCATGGCGCTGACGCCGAAGAGCCCGGCGAGCAGCAGGCGCGCGATCTCGAACAGCAGCGTCACGACGCCACCTTCGCCGGCTCGTGGTCGAGCGCCGCGCGCAGGGCGGCGATGCTCGCCGCGGTCGTGCCGCAGCAGCCGCCGATCGCGGCGGCGCCGGCGTCGGCGAGCGCGCGGGCGTGACGCGCGAACTTCTCCGGCGTCTCGCTCGAGCGGCCGGTCGCGCACTTGTCCGACAGCTTCGCTTGCGGCTTGGCCCAGACCGGCAGGTCGAGCTTCTCGCGCAGGAGCGTGACCGCCTGCAGCATGCGCTCGGCCTCGACGGCGCAGTTGGCGCCGACGGCGTCGGGCAGGCAGGCTTCGAGCGCGCGCATCATCATGCCGATCGGCACGCCGTGCGGCGTTTCCAGTCCGGTCGCGCCCGGCATCAGCGCCATCGACGCGATCAGCGGAAGGTTCGGCGCGCCGGCGCGGGCGCCCTCGATCGCCGCCTGCAACTCCGCGGGATGAAACTGGGTCTCGAGATGGATCGCGTCGACGCCGGCGGCGGCGAGCGCGGCCGCGGCGGCTGCGAACGCCTCGCGCAGCGGCGCGATGTCGGCGCGGCCCCCGAGCGCGATGGTCTCGCCGGTCGGACCGAGGCTGCCGATGATCGCGGCGTTGGGCGCGCCCAGCCGCGCCAGCCGCACCGCGGCGTCGGCGATCTCGCGCTGCCGGCCGGCGAGCCCGAAGCGGCCGAGGCGCGGCGCGGTCAGGCCGAAGGTGTTGGTCTGCACCGCTTCGCTGCCGGCCGCGGCGTAGGCGGCGTGAACCGCACGCACCTCGTCGGGTCGCGTGAGGTTCCACGACTCGGGCGCTTCCTCGCGAAAGCGCAGCCCGCGGGCACCGAGCTCGGTGCCGATCGCGCCGTCGAGCAACAACGGCCGGGCTGGGTCACGAACCAAACGCATGAAGTAGATCGGATCGCACGGTCGCGCGTTTTGATCAAGTATGCCGGCCACAATCAACGATCACAGTAGGTTACACGACTCGGTCGCGCGCGCGACCCTGGCCGCGGGGGCGGCCGCGGTGGCCGGAATGTTCCTGCCGGCCGCGCTCGCTGCCGCGCTGATGGCGCTCGCCGTCGGTGTCGCGGTCGTACCACCGACGAACCTGGCCTCGGCAGCGACGGCGCTGATGTGGGCGCTGGCCGCGGCTGCAGGTGGGAAGATGGGGGGCGGAGTAGGTAACGCGATCGCTGGAGTGGCGATCGGCGGCAGCGTCGCGCGCGGCCTTGCCGGGCCGTCGCGGATGGTCGCGATGCTCGCCGGGACCGTCGGCGCGATGACTGCGGCGCTCATCGGCCGCGCGTTCGCGCTCACGGATCTGCTGGCCGCGCTGCCGAACGGCGTGGCGACGCTCGTCGCCGGCGCCACCGGCGGGTTCGTCGTCGGCGTTTCGTCGGTCGGCCGTCATCTGGCGCTCACCTACGCGCCGCTCGAGCAGGGGCTCGCCGCCATGGCCGACGACACCGAGCTCGGGCGCCTGCTCGGCCGCGCGTCCGACGCCTATCGCGACGCGGTCAAGGCGATCGGCGGCGAAGCGCCGGCCGCGCGCGTCGCCGCCGACGAGCTGGTCGGCAAGATGACCCGCTTCGGCCGTCGCTGGCGAGAGCTCGAGCTCGAAGCCGCGCGCGTCAGCCCCGCCGATCTGAAGGAGCGGCTGGCGCTCATCGGCGCGCGGCTCGAGTCGTCGAACGATCCGCTGGCGCGGGCCGAGCTGGCGCGGGCACGCGAGGCGCTCGCGGTGCAGCTCGCCTACGTCGAAGAGATCGCGGGCGGACGCGAGCGCGCGCTGGCCCGGCTCGAGCATCAAGTCGCGACGCTCGAGCGGCTGCGCTGGGCGGCGCTGCGCCATCGCTCGGCCGACGCCGCGCGGCTCGGCGCCGAGCTGGCGCCCGTGGTCGAGGAGCTGGCCCAGGCGGGCGGCGACTTCGACATCGCCGCCGAGGCGCTGGCCGAGGCCACCGTCGCCGGCGCGCTTCCGGCTGCGGTCCGAAACTGATATCACTCTAGGCATGCGCCGACATGCCATGACCCTGGTGCTGCTGCTCGTGCTTCCGAGCGCGGCGGTCGCCGACGAAGCCGATGCCCACTACCGCGCCGGCCTCGCCTTCAAGCAGCAAGGTAAGACCGACGAGGCGATCTCCGAGTTCCTCGAGGCGATCAAGCTGCGGAAGGATTACGCGGCCGCCGAGTTCTCGCTCGGGCTCACCTTCAAGATGCGCAACGAGATGAAGCCCGCCGCCGAGCATCTCGAGCGCGCGGTGCAGCTGCAGCCGAAGACCGCCGATCCGCACGCCAGCCTCGGCATCGCCTACAACGCGCTCGGCCGCACCGACGACGCGATCCGCGAGCTCGACAAGGCGTGCGAGATCAACGGCAACAACGCCAACTGGCAGGCGTCGCTCGGCACGCTCTACCGGCAGAAGAAGGACTACGGCAACGCGATCCCGCACCTCGAGAAGGCGGTGATGCTCGATCCGAAGGACGCGCAGGCGCTGTCGAACCTCGGCGTCGCCTATCGGCAGACCAACAAGATCGGCGAGGCCGAGAAGTATCTGTTGAAGGCGCTCGAGCTCAAGCCCGACTCGGCCGAGGCGCACTTCAACCTCGCCGTCGTCTATCGCCGGCAGCAGAAGACCCAAGAGGCGATGACCGAGTACGAAAAGGCGATCAAGCTCGACAACCGCATGGCCGAGGCGCATTACGATCTCGGCGTGTTGTTGGCGCAGCAGAAGCGCAACGAAGAGGCGATCGCCGAGTGGAACCAATATCTCGACATCCGCGGGCAGCAGAACCCGAAGGACCTCGACATCGTGCGCAAGCACATCAAAGAGCTGGGCGGGACGCCTCATTAATAGATGCGCTGGCTGATCCTGGCGCTGTGCGGCGCGGCCATCTGCACCGTGTGCGATCACTTGCACGCGACCCACGGCGTGCTTTTTTACGTGCATCCGGTCGTGTGGGATCAGGCGTGGTGGGTGCCGCTCTTGTTCGCCGGCGCGTCGCTGGCGGCGGTGGCGGGGGCGACGCCGATCCGGCGGCTGTTCGGCGCGCGCGTGACCGCGCCACCGACGGCGCGCGAGATCGCCGGCGACGGGATCGCGTTCATCGTCGCCTACGCGTATACCTCGTACGCGCCGGCCGATCGGCCGAACGTGACGCTGGCGCTGCTATTTGCCTGGTGGCTGGCGCGCGTCGTGCGCGGGCGTGCGACGTGGCTGGTCGCGTACTCGCTGGTGATGGCGCTGGCGGGCTCGGCATTCGAGGCGACCTGGTCGGCGCTCGGCTTCTTCTACTATCGGCATCCCGACGTCGCCGGAGTGCCGCGCTGGCTGCCGGGGATCTACCTGCACGTCGCGCTGGTCGCCGGGCCGCTCGAGCGCGTGTTGCGAGGGGCCGATGAGTAAGCCGACGCGGCGGCAAGTCTGCGTCGCGGGCGGCGCCGGGCTGGCGCTATACGCGTGCGGCGGCTCGGGCGACAAGGCGGACATGGCGCCGGCGGATCTGGCGGTGCCGAGCGACCTGACGGTGTCGTTGGGCGACATCGCGCAGCCGGCATGCAAGAGCGCCTTCAACGCGGGGCCGGCGACTGCGCTCGCAGTCGGACAGGCGAAGTTCTTCGCGTGCGAGAAGATCTACGTCTTGCGCGACGACGCCGGCATCTACGCGTTGACCGCGGTGTGCACGCACATGGGCTGCACCGTGCAGTTCAAGACGACGGACTTCCAATGTCCGTGTCACATGTCGGCGTACAGCTTGAACGGCGCGGTGATCAACCCGCCGGCGATGCTGCCGCTCCAGCACTTTGGCTGCAGCTTCGACGGCAGCGGCAACATCATCGTCGATCCGACCGTGCCCGTTGACGCGTCGACGCGGCTGACGATGCACGACTGACGCCGCGATAGACGAGCCAACGCCGGCGGCCACCACAGACGTTTACTCCACAACGGAACGGCGGCACCGCACGCTACGGCCGGCTCACGGCGCAGAGTCCCACAAATTCTGCCGGGCACCGTGGACGACACCGACTAGCCGAGCAGCGCTTCCAACGCAGCGCCCACGTCCCTCACGCCCACCAACTCCAGCTCGGGCTTGCCGTGGAGCTGCGCGCGCGACAGCTCCGGCAGCACGCAGCGACGGAAGCCGAGCTTCTTCGCTTCGGCCAGCCGCAGCTCGGCTCCGCCGACCGCGCGCACCTCTCCCGCCAACCCGACCTCGCCGAAGCACAGCGTGTGCGGATCGACCGGCCGCGCCCGCGCCGACGAAACCACCGCCGCCAGCACGCCGAGGTCGCTCGCCGGCTCCGACAGCCGCACGCCGCCGGCGACGTTGACGAACACGTCTTGCCCGAGCACGTCGACGCCGGCGCGCCGTTCGATGACGGCCAGCAGCATCGACACGCGATTGGGATCGATCCCGAGCGCCGTCCGCCGCGGCACGCCCGCCGAGTGTGCCACCAGCGCCTGGATCTCGACGAGGATCGGCCGCGAGCCCTCGACCGACGCGACGACGATCGATCCCGGCGCGCCGAGCGGCCGCTCCGCCAGAAACAGCGCCGACGGATTTTGCACCTCGCCGAGCCCTTCGGCGCGCATCTCGAACACGCCGATCTCGTTGGTCGAGCCGAAGCGGTTCTTGGTCGTGCGCAGGATGCGATAGTTGTGCGTGCGCTCGCCCTCGAAGTAGAGCACGCAGTCGACCACGTGCTCGAGCGTCTTCGGCCCGGCCAAGGAGCCGTCCTTGGTGACGTGGCCGACGAGCACCACCGGCACGTTCTTCGTCTTCGCGTACGTGAGCAGCCGCCCCGCGGCTTCGCGCACCTGCCCGAGCGAGCCGGGGATCGACTCGAGCGCCGCCGAGTGCATCGTCTGCACCGAGTCGACCGCGAGCACCGCCGGCTTCATCGCCGTCGCCTGGTCCAAGATGCGCTCGAGCTGCGTCTCGGCGAGCACGTGCAGCGACGCCGTCTTGACGCCGAGGCGCCCCGCGCGCAGCGCCGTCTGCTGCACCGACTCCTCGCCGGACACGTACAAGACGCGCTTGTCGGTGCGCGCCAGCCCGTCGAGCGCTTGCAGGAGGAGCGTCGACTTTCCGATCCCCGGATCGCCTCCGAGCAGTACCAACGATCCGGCGACCAGCCCGCCGCCGAGCACGCGATCGAGCTCGCCGAGCCCGGTTTGCATGCGCGGCGCGTGATCGACGTCGACCTCCACGATCGGCCGCGGCTTGTCCGTCGAGCTGACCGCGCCGGCCGGCTTCCCCGACTGCGTCACTTCCTCGACGAGCGAGTTCCACTCGCCGCATTCGGGACAGCGGCCCAGCCACTTCGACGAGGCGTAGCCGCAATGCTGACAGACGAAGCGCGTGCTTGATTTCGCCACGTCCTGATTATCGTCGAGCGCGAAAAGAAGTTGCTTAGAACTTCACGATCAATCGCGCCTGGAAGGTCTGCGCGATGTCGGGCGACGCCTTGGCGTACTGCGCGCCGTAGATGTCGCCGGGAATTCCCAGCGCCGCGAACGGGAAGAGCACGCCGTAGACGAGGCCGGCGTAGAACCCTTCCTCTTCGTTCTTGTACATGAGCTGCGCGTCGATCTCGAGGCCGAGGTTGTAGCTGTTGCCCGGATAGGCGACCGGGCGGTTGGCGAGCGCGTACATGATGTCGACGCGCGCGCCGAAGTTGTCGACGATGTCGTAGCTCGCACCCGGCTTGAAGTAGGTCGCGTTGGAGACGCTGCCGAGGATCTGGCGGAACAAGATCAAATCGACGTGGTAGTCGGGATCGAACGTGAAGCGGCCGATGTGATTGTTGAACGGCACCAGCGTTGCCAGCCGGAAGTTGACGTTGCCGTTCGGATCTTCGGAGTCGTCGCCCGAGGCGTAGCCGACCTCGACGAAGAGCTTGAGCGCGTCGTGCAGCAGCTTGTAGTCGGCCTTGACGACGAAGCCGCCGGTGAGGATCGACGTGGGCTTGTTCGGATAGCCGGCGCCGAAGATGTCCTGCAGGTTGTTGATGCTGCCGGCGATGAGCGCGCCTTCCGACTCGATGTGCAGCTTCTTCCAGTTGAGCCGCAGCCAGATGTCGCCGATGAACGCCTTGCCGTCGCGCGGATGGATGCCGTCCTGCAGCGACTGATAGGTATTCCCCGACGGCAAGAGGTTGCCCGTCGAGTCCCAATCCTGCTGGCGGTAGATGAAATAGCCGCCGTAGTTGAAGACGATCTTGCCCTGGTCGAGCTTCTCTTTGAGCTCCTCGGGCTTGTCCTGCTTGCCGAGCGCGAGGCCCCACTGCGAGACGTCGTCGAGGGTGTCGGCGTTGTAGAAGACGCCTTGCGACTGCTGCGGGCCGATGAGCTGCGTCGTCGGGCCGGTCGCGACCCAGTCCCACATGAACGCGATGAAGTGGCCCCACAGCTTGGTCGCGAACATGACGCGGTCGGCGTTGACGCCGTAGTCGCAATCGAGGCAGTCGCCGTTGTTGACGAGCATGCCGAGGCCCCAGTGCGACGGCATGCGGCCGAAGCGCAATTCGCCGAACGGCGTACGCACTTCCGCCCAGGCGCGCTTGGCGTTGACCGAGTTGAGGACCGAGTTGACTCCGCCCTGCGGCGAGACCTGGCTCTGTGAGGCGAAGGCGAACGGGACGTTCTGCGTGGCCGCGGCGCCGCCCGCGCCTCTATTAATGTAGTAGCCCTGCGGCGTGGAGCCGAGGACCATGTTGTCGAACACGTCGAGCTGCGCCTTGACGCGCACTTGCTCGGTCACGTTCACCGTCGGCTCGAGGCGCAGGCGCATGTCCGCCGACGTCAGGTTGTCGGTGCGGCAGTTCGACTTGTTGCGCTGCGCGCAGCTCGACGCCGGGTTCATCGCGTTCGATGTCTGGCCGGTCGAGCCGAACTCGGTGAACGGGATGGTGTACGGCGCGACCGGGCCCATCGGGCCCTGCCAGATGCCGAGGTTGAGCGCGTGGAACAGGTAGGAGCGGAAGCGGATGTAGCCGTGGAGCTCGAAGAACTGGAGCGTCTTTTCCCGCTGTTGCGGCCACGCCGGCAGCGGCTGCAGCGCCGGATTCTCGGCCTGCTGCTCGGGCGCGTTTTCCGCCGGGCCCTCTTCTTTTTCCTCGGGGCCCATCTGGGCCGGATTGCCGCCGCCGGGCTGTCCGCCGGGGCGCATGCCGCCGCCGCCACCGGGGCCGAACTGCGCGAACGCGGGGGTGGCTGCCGTCAGAACGAGAGCCGACACGGCTGAGACGAGCAGCAAGGACCACCGGCGCATTCGAACCTCCAGGCTGCTCGTCTTCATCGTTAAGGGCCGCGACTATAGGGACGCTTCCCGATACCGTCAAGGACGGGCTATGATGTAGCGGGATGGATCATCTACGCTCGGCTTTGGTTGCCTGCGCGATCGCGATGAGCGCGA
>DASXOU010000948.1:0-17748 GCA_036494045.1 Polyangia bacterium
CGTGTCGCCGTTGTTGCAGCCGGCGACGGCGAAAACGGCGAGCGCGATGGCAACGATCCGCACCGGGACACATGATATATCCAAAAGCCCATGTCCGCGCCCGTCACAGACGACAACAAGTACGATCCACGCGCCATCGAGCCCAAGTGGCAGGAGACGTGGAAGCGCGCCGGTGTGTTCCGCGCGGTCGCCGATCCGACGAAGAAGAAATATTTCATCATGGAGATGTTTCCCTATCCGTCGGGGCGGCTGCACATGGGGCACGTGCGCAACTACACCATCGGCGACGTGGTGGCGCGGCTGCATCGCATGCGCGGCGAGGCGGTCTTGTATCCGATGGGCTGGGACGCGTTCGGGCTGCCCGCCGAGAACGCGGCCATCAAGGCCAAGGTCCATCCGCGCACGTGGACGCTGCAGAACATCGGCCACATGCGCGAGCAGTTCGTGCTGCTCGGGCTGTCGTACGACTGGGATCGCGAGGTGACGACCTGCGAGCCCGAATATTTCGTGCACGAGCAGCGCATCTTCATCGAGATGTGGAAGCGGGGCCTGGCGTATCGCAAGGCGGCGCTGGTCAATTGGTGTCCCGTCGACCAGACGGTGTTGGCCAACGAGCAGGTCGAGGATGGGCTGTGCTGGCGCTGCCGATCGGTGGTGCAGCAGCGCGAGCTCGAGCAGTGGTTCTTGAAGGTGACGGCGTACGCGGACGAGCTCCTCGCCGACGCGCATCGGCTGCTCGAGGGCAAGTGGGCCGACAAGGTCCTGCGCATGCAGGAAAATTGGATCGGCCGTTCGGAGGGCGCGCGTATCAAGTTCCCGCTCGTCGGTGGCGCGAATGCGGACGACGCGATCGAAGTCTTCACGACGCGGCCCGATACGTTGTACGGCGCGACCTTCATGTCGATCGCGGCCGAGCATCCGCTGGTCAAGCGCGCGTCTGCCGAGGCGCAAGCGTTCGCCGCCGAGGTGGCGAAGGAAGACAAGATCAAGCGCACCGCCGAGGACTACGAGAAGCGCGGCGTCGACACCGGATTGCGCGTGGTCAATCCGGCGACGCAGGAAGAGATCCCCGTCTACGTCGCCAACTTCGTGCTCATGGACTACGGCACCGGCGCGGTCATGGCGGTGCCGGCGCACGATCAGCGCGATTTCGAGTTCGCCACGAAATATGGGCTCGAAAAGCGAATCGTGATTCAGCCCGAGGGCGAGACGCTCGCCGCAGCGACGATGAAGGAGGCGTGGGTCGGCGCTGGAAAATTGGTGAATTCGGGTGAATTCGACGGATTGGATAACGAAACCGCAAAGGCGAAAATCACCGCGAAGGCCGGCGCGCCGACGGTGAGCTATCGCCTGCGCGATTGGCTCTTGTCGCGGCAGCGTTATTGGGGCACCCCGATTCCGATGGTCAAGTGCGCGCAGCACGGCTATCAGCCGGTGCCGGACGCGGAATTGCCGGTGCGGCTTCCCGACGACGTGACGCTGGCCGAAGGCGCGCGCTCGCCGCTCGAGGCGCATCCGACGTGGAAGGACGTGAAGTGTCCGACCTGCGGCGGGCCGGCGGTGCGCGAGACCGACACCATGGACGGCTTCATGGAGTCGTCGTGGTACGAGCTGCGCTACGCCTCGCCAGGAACGACGGACTGGCTCGATCGCGCAGAATTGGATTATTGGATGCCCGTCGACCAGTACATCGGCGGCGCCGAGCACGCCACCAAGCACCTCATCTACGCCCGCTTCTTCACCAAGATGCTGCGCGATTGGGGCTGGATTCCAAAGGGCATCGACGAGCCGTTCGCACGCCTCTTGAATCAGGGAATGGTCGTGAAGGAGACGTTTCGCTGCGTCGACCACGATTACTTGTATCCGGAGGAGGTCAAGGACGGCGCCTGCATCCACTGTGGCAAGCCGATCACCGTCGGGCGCACCGAGAAGATGTCCAAGTCGCTCAAGAACGTCGTCGAGCCGCTGGCGCTGATCGAGAAATATGGCGCCGATACCGTGCGCATCTTCTCGCTGTTCGCGGCGCCGCCCGATTCGATGCTCGAGTGGTCGGACGCAGGCGTCGAGGGCGCGTGGCGTTTTTTGAACCGCGTCTATCGCATGGTCGAGAAGCACGCGGCGGCGGGATTCGCGGCGGAGTCATCGGCGGAGCTGAAGCAGAAGACGCACGCGACCATCAAGCGCGTCACGGAAGACGTCGAGGGCTTCAAGTTCAACACGGCGATCGCGGCGATCATGGAGCTGGTCAACGCGATCTACGCGGCGACCGAAGTCGATCGACACGCGGTCGAGTCGGTGGTGCGTTTGCTCGCGCCGATGGCGCCGCACCTATGCGAGGAGATGTGGCGCCGGCTCGGTCACGACGAGCGGCAGATGCTGGTGACGCACGCGTGGCCGACGTGGGACGACGCGGCCGCGGCCAAGAAGCGGCTGACCTATCCGGTGCAGGTCAACGGCAAGCTGCGCGGGCAGCTCGAGGCCGAGCCGGAGGCGGCGCGCGAGACCGTCGAGTCGGCGGCGCGCGCGCTCGACTCGGTCAAGCCGTGGATCGACGGCAAGGAAATCGTGAAGGTGGTGTTCGTGCCGGGGCGGCTCATCAACTTCGTGGTGCGAGCGTAATCAGCGAGAAGCCGCGCACCATCTTGCCGTCGTACTCGATCGTCGACGAGCAGGTCATCATCCACAACAGCACCAACGCTTCGTCGGCGGCGACCATGGTCGCGAGCTCTTGCCGGCCGTAGATGGCGTAGGTTTCGTGGACCGGCTTCACGACGTCGCCATGCCGCTCGTAGGTTCCGACCAGGTAGTCACCGTTGGCAACCAAGGTGTAGGTCCGCATTCCGATCGTTCCGACGAGTCGATCCGGAGAGACGTCGAGGTCGATGCTCGTCGATATTTCCGAGTGCCACTGGGGCGGTCGGCCGCCGCTGATTCGCCGTCGGCCGGCGCCAAGCTCGACCATCTCGAGCGTCTGGCGGACGTCGCCTTCGCCGCGTGTGAACGAGCGCGTCGCCTGTCCAGCGGCGTCGCTGTGGCCGTCGAGGTGCAGCCGCGAGCCGAACCAGGTGGCGTCGTAATCCACGTCGACGTTGCACAGCCGGCCGCGGAGACGGCCGTCGGCGACGTTCAGTCCGCGGGACTTGTCGAAGATGCCGGGATAGGCGCCGTCGTGACGGATCGCGAAATAGTCTCCTCGATAGGACACCGTCACGCGAGCGACGGGCCGCGTGTCCATGACGACGGCGCGCGAGCTCGCGCAGCCGACGAGGACGCCGCAGCCGATGACGAAGAGTGGAGCGCGCAATCGCTCTCCCACTACGGTGACTTCGGCGGCAGCGACACCATCGAGAAGCCGCGCACCATCTTGCCGTCGTGCTCGATGGCCGGGCCGTTGCAGGACAGCATCAGCGTGAGCAGCAGCGCCTGATCCGCAGGCACCATCGAAGCGAGCACCTGGCGCCCATAAATGGCGTACGGGACATCGAATGGGACCCGCACGTCACCGTGTCGTTTGTAGCGCCCGACGAGGTACTCACCGCTGGCGGTGAGCTCGAACTCGCGCTGTCCGATGTGAGCGACGAGCGCGAGCGGGCTCACGTCGATATCGAGCTCCGTCGACATTCCGCCTCGAGCCGGTGGCGCACTTCCGCGAATCCGGTGATGGCTTGGACCGAGCTCGTTCACGTCGAGGTCCAATCGAAAATCACCCTCGGTACGGGTGTAGTCTTTCAGCCACGGAACATCCCCACGTCCCTGAACCATCAGGCGCGACCCGTACCATGACGCGTCGAAGCGCAGGTCGATGCCGCAGATACGCCCTTCGATCGTTCCGTCGCTGACGTCTTGTGGACGCCGCGGGTCGAATACCCCCGGATAGGCGCGGTTGTGCTCGAGGTGAAAGCTGGTGCCGTTGTCGTACGCCACCGACGGGCGTGCGACGCGCGCGCCGCCGATGACGACATATTCGGGGGTCGCGCACCCGACGGCGAAGACAATGATCCCGACGTATCGGCAAAGCATGGGCGGCGTTGGACGTGGGCTCGTTGCCATTTATTCACCGGTCGGATCAATCTCGCCAGCGACGCGTGCGGCGCCTTGCGGCAGCGGTCGCGCGCCAATAACATCGCAGTATGCTCCGCTGTCGATTCGCGCTGCTCGGACTGGCGTTGAGCTGCGCGACTACGTCGCACGACGCGCTGCCAAACGATCGAGTGGAGCGGAGCACGCTTCACTATACCGATGGCGCAGCCTTCGACCTCCAGCATCAAAATGCGTTTCCGCGAATGTTCGGTTCGCTGCGCCCGCACGAGATCAGCGACGGTTCACTCACTGGGCACGTCTGCGGCGTCGGTGTGCAGCTCGATGCGCGATGGCTCGACGAAACACTGACGCTGTCAGGATTCGGCGACATTCAGTGGCAGGTCTCTCCGCACAACGAGGGCCCAATGAGCCTGACGCTGGGCGTCCATGAGCTTGCGCCTGGTCGCCGCGAGATTTCGGGGAAGTTCGGCGGCCACGTTTACCCCGACGCAGCGTCGCCGATCGTCGATCTCGACGTGAGCGCGGATCATCTGGAGGGCCGAGTCCAGGATCGGAGGTTTTCTCTCACGGCGCACGGCGACTACCTGGTTGGCCGCGTTCGACAGAGCGACGGCGCCTCGCAAACGGACACGCCGTTCGCGATTTATGGCCGCAGCGTTCTTTCGACGATGGCGCCGGCCGACGAGGGCTTTGCGCTCGTCGCGCTGCTGGCGTGCAGCGGGCTCACCATCGACTTCGAAGACGCGGAAGTTCCCGGATTCGCGCTCGCGAAGCCGGAGCGCCCACAGCCAATACTCGAAGTCGACAAACCCGGCGAAGAGGATGTGGTCGACGGCGGAGCCGATGCCGCGGCCGATACCGGGCAAGTCGTGGCAGCCGCGCGTTCGATCGAGCCGGCCAACGTCGAGGCTACGATCAAAGCGTTGCGCCAATACAACGGCAACGCGACCACCGTCTATTTGCCGAAGGATCCGACCGAGGAAATGAGAGCGCTCGCCACGTCCCTGGTGAGCATTTTCAGAGACGCTGGTTTCTCCGTCGAGCAGCAAGAGTGGAAGCTGAACAGCTGCCAGCGTCACAAATGCGATCTCGCCGTGATCGGTGGGCAGCCGGCGACGCCGGTGCAGCTCGACGTCGGGCTACGACTGATGATGACCAAGCTGCGCGTCTACGTCTGTCAACGTGCGAGCGCGGATGCGGACAGGTTCGGCGTGCTCGTCTTGCCGCCTCATCGGTGAGGCGTTGTTCTCGAATGGGAGGGTCATGCGCAGAGCGCTCGTCGCCGTGGTGTTGATGGCCGGCTGCTACACGTCGCGCTATGCGATCGTGCACGGCGAACGCGTCGAGCGCCCGAGCTTCGGTTACACCGACGGCAACCTGTTCGCCGTCGAGCATCGTCGCGCCTATCCCGACGTCTTCGCCGGCGATCGTCCTTCGTACGTCGACGACGGCGAGCTCGGCGGCCGCGCGTGCGGCCTGGAGCTCACGTTCTTCTCGGAGTGGTACGGCAACATGATGACGCTCTACGGGCGCGGCAACGTGCCGCTACCGTGGGCGACGCGCGAGGTGCGCGGCGGGCTCGGCGTGACGCTGACCATCGAGGATCATGGAAGCGGGCACATTCACATCCGCGGCAGCACCAACACGAAGACCGCGTTTCCCATCGACATCGACGTCGGCACCGATCGGCTGGTCGCGCAAATCGGGACCCGCAACATCGATCTGCACGCCGCCGGGCACTACCTCATCGGCCGGCTCGTGCAGCACGACGTGAGCGCATCCGTCGATGCGCCCTTCGTCATCTACGGGCGCGAAATGCTGCGTACGATGGTGCCTGCCGACGAGACGCTCATTCTCCTCTTGATGATTACGTGCAACAGCACCATCGAGTACAACGGCCGAGCGGAGCGCGGATTCTCGCTGGTATCGAATGCTGTGTTGGGCGCCGCGCCGGCCGTCGGGAGCTCGGCCGTCGTCGACGGCCCAACGGATGATCACGGAGGATTGCTGGCGCAGCCGCCGCAGTACAAAGCAAGCCCGAGCGCAGCGAGTGGCGGCATCGGCGGCGTTCCCGGCGGCGCTGGACATCGATGAGCGCAGTTGCATAATGGTTGACTGAACGCGTGTTCAGCATATATCTGAAGCGTGGCGCTGCGACCGGTCTCGAATCCGCCGAATCCGTGGCTCTCGTCGGAGCTGGAGTATCTGCCGGGCGAGGCGCCCGAGGCGGCGCTCGAGATCTTCGAGGATCACTCGCGCTCGATTCTCGCGACCAACGACAGCCCCGACGTCGGCTTCGAATACAGCGTCAATCCGTATCGCGGCTGCCAGCATGCTTGCGCTTATTGTTACGCCCGGCCCGGGCACGAGTATCTGAGCTTCGGCGCCGGCAGCGACTTCGATCGCAAGATCGTGGTCAAGCCGCGGGCGCCGGAGCTGTTGCGCGAGGCGTTCGACAAGAAGTCGTGGCAGGGCGACCTCATCGTGTTCAGCGGCGTCACCGATTGCTATCAGCCGCTCGAGGCGTCGTATCGGCTGACGCGCGGCTGCCTCGAGGTGTGCGCGCAGTATCGAAATCCCGTCGGCATCATCACCAAGGCGCCGCTCATCGAGCGCGACCTCGACGTGCTGGTGCGGCTGCACGAGGTCGCGCGCGTGGGCGTGAGCGTGTCGATTCCGTTCTGGGATCCTGACAAGGCGCGCGCTGTAGAGCCGTTCGTGGCGACGCCGCAGCGCCGGATCAAGACGATCGAGCGGCTGGCGGCGGCGGGGCTCGACGTCGGCGTCAACGTCGCGCCGGTGATTCCCGGGCTCGGCGACGAGGACATCGCCGAGATCCTGACGGCGGCGGCGGCGGCGGGGGCACGGCGCGCGGGCTTCATCTTCTTGCGGCTGCCCGGGCCGGTGGCAACGGTGTTCCAGGAGCGCGTTCGGCAGCGGCTGCCGCTCCGCGCCGAGCGGATCCTGTCGCGCGTGCGCGAGGCGCGCGGCGGCAAGCTCAACGACGCGCGCTTCGGTACGCGCATGGAAGGCGAAGGGCCGTATGCGGAGGCGGCCTATGCGCTGTTCGCGGCGACGTGCAAGAAGCTCGGGCTCAACGAGCATCACGGGCCGCCGGCGGTGCGCGTCGCGACGTTCGCGCGCCCGCCGCGCGCCGGCGATCAGCTGAAGCTTTTGTAGGCGACCACGCCGCGGACGATGGTCGCGCGCGCCAGCGGAACGCCGAAGTGTTGCGGAACCTGCCGATGATCGTCGGCGTCCCAGACGACGAGATCGCCGCGCATGTTGGGCGCGAGCACGCCGGCGTCGGCGCGTCCGACGGCGCGCGCGGCGTGGCGCGTGACGGCGAGCCAGGCTTCGGCGGCCGACAGCCCCATCTGCGTGCACGCGAGCGTCATCATGAGCGGCAGCGACTCCGACAGCGACGAGCCCGGATTGCAATCGGTACCGAGCGCGACGATACAACCGGCGGCGATCATCTTGCGGGCGTCCGGCCACCGCAGCTTGAGCGTGAGCGCGGCGCCGGGCAAGAGGTTGCACACGACACCGGCGGCGGCGAGCTTGGCGGGCGCGCCGTCGGAGAGCTGCTCGAGATGCTCGACGCTGGCGGCACCCAATTCGGCGGCGAGCTCGGCGGCGCCGGTGTGCGTGAACTGCTCGGCGTGCACGCGCAGGCGCTTGCCGTATTTCTTGCCGGCCTCGAGGATCGCGCGCGTCTCGGCGAGTGTGAAGGCGCCGGCGTCGCAGTAGACGTCGACGGCTTCGGCGTTGGTCGTGGGGATCAGCTCCTCGGCGAAGGCGCGCACGAAGAGCGCGCGATCGGTCGCACTGGCGCCCGGCGGCGGCACGTGTGCGAGCAGCGTCGGCGACACGTCGATGACGTGCGATTCGCGCGCGGCCTGGATGGCGGCCAGGAGGCGCCGCTCGCCTTCGATCGTCAGATCGTAGCCGGTCTTGGCCTCGACGACGGTGACGCCCTGCGCGAGGAAGCGATCGAGCCGCGCGAGCGCGCCGGCGACGAGCTCGGCACCCGACGCGGTGCGCGTGGCGTTCACCGTCGCCAGGATGCCGCCGCCCGCTTCTTGGATCTCGAGGTACGACTTGCCCTGGTTGCGCAGGTCGAACTCGTGCGCGCGCGAGCCGGCGAACACGAGGTGCGTGTGCGGATCGACGAGCCCGGGCGTGACCAGGCGGCCGCCGGCGTCGAGGACGTCATCGCCGTCGAGATCGCGCGGCGCATCGGCGCGCGCGCCGGCGAACGCGACGCGGCCGTTGCGCACCACGACGCAGGCATCACGCACGATGCCGATCCCGTTGGATTCGGGCGCACACGTGACGAGCTCGCCGATGTGATCGACGACGAGGCTACCGAACATGCGACACGCTATCCCGCATGCGGCACGCGCGGCCCGTGTGCCGCCGCGAAGTCGAGCGCCTCTTTGTAGCCCGCGTCGGCGTGGCGCAAGACGCCCATCGCCGGATCGGTCTGCAGCACGCGCTCGAGCCGGCGCGCCGCCGCGTCGGTGCCGTCGGCGACCACGACCATGCCCGCGTGCTGCGAGTAGCCCATGCCGACGCCGCCGCCGTGATGCACGCTGACCCAGGTCGCGCCCGCCGCGCAGTTGATGAGGGCGTTCAGGAACACCCAGTCGCTGATGGCGTCGGAGCCGTCGCGCATCGCCTCGGTCTCGCGGTTGGGCGACGCAACCGAGCCGGAGTCGAGGTGGTCGCGCCCGATGACGATGGGCGCCTTGACCTTGCCCGTGCGCACGAGCTCGTTGAACGCCAGGCCCGCTTTGTGGCGCTCGCCGTAGCCGAGCCAGCAGATACGCGCCGGCAGCCCCTGAAACTGCACGCGCTCGGCTGCCATTTGCAGCCATCGTTTCAAATGAGTATTTTCAGGAAACAAATCGATAATGGTTTTATCGGTGACGGCGATGTCCGACGGGTCGCCCGACAGCGCCGCCCAGCGAAACGGCCCTTTGCCTTCGCAAAACAAGGGGCGAATATAAGCGGGCACGAAACCGGGGATATCGTGGAATCCATCCATTCCGGCGAGGACGGCCTGGCCGCGCAGGTTGTTGCCGTAGTCGAACGCGTGCGCGCCGAGCTTCTTCAGATCGATCATGGCGCGCACGTGCTCGGCCATCGAGCGGCGCGCCAGCTCCACGTATTTTTGCGGATCGTTCTCGCGCATCAGCTCCGCCTGCGCCAGCTCCACGCCGGCGGGCACGTAGCCGCGCAGCGGATCGTGCGCTGAGGTCTGATCGGTCACGAGATCGGGCACTACCTTGCGACGCACCAACTCGGGCAGGATGCGCGCGCAATTGCCCTCGAGCCCGACGGAGAGCGCGCGGCCCTCCTTCTTGGCGCGCTCGCAGCGGGCGAGCGCGTCGTCGAGATCGCGCGCCTGCTCGTCGAGATAGCGGGTCTCGAGGCGGCGTTGAATGCGCGCGGGATCGACGTCGATTCCGAGGAAGACGCCGCCGCACATGGTGACGGCGAGCGGCTGCGCGCCGCCCATGCCGCCGAGGCCGCCCGAGACGACGAAGCGGCCGCGCAGATCCGCGTTCGGCCCGTAGTGCACGCGCGCCGCCGAGGCGAAGGTCTCGTAGGTGCCCTGCAAGATGCCCTGCGTGCCGATGTAGATCCACGAGCCCGCGGTCATCTGGCCGTACATGATGAGCCCGGCCTTCTCGAGCTCCCAGAACTTCTCCCACGTCGCCCAATGCGGCACGAGGTTCGAGTTGGCGATGAGCACGCGCGGCGCATCGGCATGCGTTTTCAACACGCCGACCGCCTTGCCCGACTGCACGAGCAGCGTCTCGTCGTCTGCGAGCTGTTCGAGCTCGCGCACGATGACGTCGAACGCCTCCCACGAGCGCGCCGCCTTGCCGGTGCCGCCGTAGACGACGAGATCGGCCGGCCGCTCGGCGACGTCGGGATCGAGGTTGTTCATGAGCATGCGCAAGGCGGCTTCCTGCGCCCAGCCTTTGCAACGAAGGGTGGTGCCGCGCGGCGCGCGGACCGTGCGAGGTTGCGACATGGCGCGCACCTTAGCAGAATGCGTACGCGAGCGTCAGCGAGCGGTGAGCGTCCGGCCGGTACGGCCAGCGGATCGACGTCCGCATGGTGCACCTGTTAAGGTGCGCCGTGAGCTGGTATCTGGCGGATCTCGTGATGAGTGAGGATGGCGCCGTCTCGATCTCGACGCGGCTCATCGAGGCGCGCGATGCCGACGAAGCGTACGACAAGGCGCACGCGCTCGGTCGCGACGAGGATGACGCCTTCATCGGGCTGCACGATCTCACCGAGATCCAGGAGCCGATCGGCGACGGCGCCGAGCTCGGCTGGCAGCGGCGCAGCGGGGAGGCGCGCGCGCTCGTCGTCGCCAAGGAGGCGCTCGGCATCTTCGGCGCGACGCCGACGGGCGAAGCGGGCGGTGGCGTGGATCTGCGGCCGCCGCGCATCGCCGGCATCCATCACGCGCAGATCATGATCCCGCCCGGCGGCGAGGCCGAGGCGCGCCGCTTCTACGGCGAGCTTCTCGGCATGACCGAGATCGAAAAGCCCGAGCCGCTGCGCGCGCGCGGCGGCTTGTGGATGCAGGCGGGCGATCGGCAGCTGCACATCGGCGTCGAGACGCCCGGCGTCGATCGCCAGGCGACGCGCGCGCACGTGGCCTACGAGGTGGTGCGGCTCGACGCGATCCGCGCCCGCCTCGAGCGCGCCGGCGTCGCCATCCTCGATGGCGAGCCGGTCGCGGATCTGGTGCGCTTCGAGCTACGCGATCCGTTCGGCAACCGCGTCGAGCTCCTCGAGCGCGCGCCGCTCAAGTAGCGACGGCGACGATCTTGCGCACCTCGTCGCGCCGCTCGACGACGTCGACGAGCGCACGCGCGAGATCGGCGCGCGCGACCGAGAAGCTCGGCGGGCCCGCTTCCGAGATGCGGTAGGCGCCGCGCCCGGGCTTCATGGTGAGGCGCGGCGGACGAACGATCGTCCAGTCGAGATCGCTCGGGCGCACCAGCGCCTCCATGGCCGCCGTGTCGCGGAGATAGTGGCGCAAAAAGAGGCGCAGGATCGGTCCCATGAAGCCGACGTTCGGGAACATCAGCGCCATCGACACGATGACCAGGCGGCGCACGCCGGTCCGGCGCATCGCTTCGAGGGTCGCGCGCGCGCCCGCTTCGATGATGCCGGCGCCGGCCGCCGACGAGGCGCCCAGCATCGAGACGACGGCCTCTTGGCCGGCGAGCGCGCGGGCGAGGTCGTCGCCGTTCGTCGCGTCGCCTTGAACGATGTTCAAGTTTTCGTGCGTTTTCAATTTGTCGGGCGAGCGCACCAGGGCCGTGATCGCGTGGCCGCGCGCCAGCGCCTGTGGCACCAGCTCGGCTCCGGTCTTGCCCGTGGCTCCGAGGATCAAAAGGCGCATGCGCCCACTATGCCGCGAGCCGCGTCGCCGCGACGGTGGCGATGCTCATGATCGAATGCTGCGGGTTGACGCCGGTGTTGGTGGGAAACACGCTCGCGTCCATGACGTAGAGCCCGTCGACGCCGTGCACCTTGAGCGTCGGATCGACGACGCTGGTGGCCGCGTCGCGTCCGGCGCGGCAGCCGCCGAACAGGTGCGTCATCACCATGCTGTAGGCGCGCGGATCTAGCGGCGCCGCGTCGAAGAGGCCGAGCTCGTCGCGCGAGCGGATGGTCTCGGGCAGCCCGGCGACGCCGGTGACCACTTCGCGCGCGCCGGCGGCGAGGTGCATCTCGGCGAGCGTGCGCATGCCGAGGCGCAGGCGCTCCAGATCGCCGCGCGTGAGATCGTAGCGCACCAGATCGCCGAAGATGAGCG
Source organism: Polyangia bacterium (assembly GCA_036494045.1). Taxonomy (GTDB): domain Bacteria; phylum Myxococcota_A; class Polyangia; order Palsa-1104; family Palsa-1104; genus JAQBQH01. The sequence goes on from DASXOU010000948.1 coordinate 11,894, forward strand.
ACGGGCGGATGTCGCCCTCGGCCTCGGCTTTGAGCGCGACCGCCCAGTTGGCGACGTGCGGCAGCTCGGCGAGCCGCGCGGCCAGGCGCGCGCCGGCGCCGGGCAGGCGCGCCGCGGTGACCTCGGGCGGCACGTTGATCGTTTCGAACTTCACGCCGAGCGTGTCGCGCAGGCCGTAGGCCTCGTAGCCTTGCGAGGCGCCGGTCCAGGCGTCGACGCGGCTCGGATACAGGCCCATGAGCGCCGTGCCCGGATGGCCCATGAAGTGGCGGCCGAGATGCGCCGAGCGCAGCCCCGAGCGCCACAATAAATTCGACGATTGGATTGCGCCGCCGGCGACGACGATCGCTTTTTTCGCGGCGATGCGGAAGCGCTGGCCGCGCTCGGGACCGTCGCCGCTGAACCAGCCGCGCACGGCGACGGCGCGCTCGCCGCGATGCTCGATGCGATCGACGCGCGCGCCCGCGACCACGAAGCCGCCGTCGCCGACGGCGCGGCGCAACGAGGTCACCGCGGTCGACTGCTTGGCCTCGTGCGGGCAGCCGTGAAAGCAGCGCCCCGAGCCGCGGCAACCGCGCTCGTAGCGATGCAGGAGTCGCCCTTCGATGCCGAGCGTCTTGGCGCCGGCGCGCATCAATAGATCCGACGTGCCGGCGGTGACGCCTTCGACGACCGCGGTCTCGGACAGCTCTTCCTCGATGCGCGCGGCGGCGGCGTCGAGCGCGGCGGCGGGCAGGCCGTCGGCGAGCCCGAACTCGGCGTGCCAGCGCGCCAGCACTTTTTGCGGCAGCCGCCAGACGATCGCCGAGTTCACGAACGTGGTGCCGCCGACGCAGCGCCCCTGCAGGATCGGCGTGGTGGCGCGGCCGAACGCGGCCTGCTTGCCCTGGTTGCGAAAGAGCCGATTGCGGCTCGCGCCTTCGGACACGCCGAGCGTCTTCGGATCGAGCCGCGGCCCTTCCTCGAGCACGACCACGCGCGCGCCCGACGCGGCGAGTACGCGCGCCGCCGCGCCGCCGCCGGCGCCGGAGCCGACGATGACGAAGTCGGCCTCTTCGAGCGGCAGCCCGGCGCGCGCGCCGTCGACGAACGCGCCCGCGCTCACGACGCCCGCCGTTTGAGCGGCGTAAGCGGCGCTTCGAGCTTGTAGGCGCCGAGCTGCGCGAGGGTCGGCTCGTCGCCGAGCAGCAGCGACATGACCGCGAGCTTGAGCACCAGCGCCGCCATGCGCACCGTGTACACGCGATGCTTCAAGAGCCGCTCGAGGATCGCGACTTTGGTTTCGCCGTCGACGCCACCGAAGGTGCGCGGTCGCAGCATCATCCACATGGGCGCCAGCCAGGTCAGCCACAAGGACGCGCGGAACGCCAGCGCCGCGTACCACGGCGACACCGCGCACTCCTCGGCGAAGCGCGCGCCCACGTCGATGCCGGCGAGATCGACGCTGAACCCGGCGAGCGCGTCGGCCGGCACCAGCGCGCGTCCGATCGTCTGCGCCCAGTCGCGCTCGAACGGCAGAATCGTCACGCGGCGGGACCGTAGAGCGCCGACAGCGCTCGCCACACCGCGGGACGAAACTCGAGATCTTTTTCGGCGAGCGCCACGCGTTTCTGCACGCAGTCTAGATCGAGGTAGAGCTCGCCGCCGTCGCAAAAAAGTTTGAGATGGAGCGTGCGCGGATAGGTCGCGTCGCCGTCGCGCGACACCAGGAGCGCCGAGAAGCGCGCCTCGGGCGCGGCGCCGCCCTTGTCGAACATTTTTTTCCAGCGCGAGCGCGTCGGCGGGATCTCCTGCTCGAGCGCGACCGCCAGCGCCTGCACGAAGCGCTCGGTCGCCTCACCGAGCGACGACAAGATCACCGCGTCGGGCTCGACGTGCGCCAGCGGATTGACCGCGCCGGCCACGCGCGAGGGCTGCATACCGCCCTTGATGCGCACGGCGAACGCCGCCTCGTGGCCTTCGAACTTGTTGCGCGCCACCGTGCTGACCGCGCCGTCGGCGCCGAGCTCGAGCGCGTCGGCGGCCAGCACCAGCTTGGCGGGCTCGTCACCGCTCATTGGCGCTCACTCACGAGCCGAACGATAACACAGCGCCGCGTGCGCGATCCTCGCGCGTTCACTCCAGCTCGAAGTGGCGACGGGCGGCGGCGACGAGGCTGCCGTCGTCGAGGAGCGCGCGCACCGTCTCGACGTCGCGATGGACGACGCGATCGGTGGCGAGCGTGGGCACGCGCGCGCGCAACGCCGCGTGCGCCGCGTCGAGCGCCGGCCCCGGCCGATGCGGCGCGCGCAAGTCGACGCCCTGCGCGGCGCACAGAAGCTCGATGGCGAGCACGTTGCGCACGTTGTCGACGATGCGCGCCAGCTTGTCGGCGGCGTGCACGCCCATCGACACGTGATCCTCGCGGCCCGCCGACGACGGGATCGAGTCGACCGACGCCGGATGCGCCAGGATCTTGTTCTCGCTCACCAGCGCCGCCGCCGTCACCTGCGCCATCATGTAGCCGGAGTTGAGCCCGCTCTCCGGCGACAGAAACGCCGGCAGCCCCGACGACAAGTGCGGATTGACCATCTGCTCGATGCGCCGCTCGGCGATGTCGGCCAATTCGGCGACGGCGATGCCGGCGAAGTCGAGCGCGAACGCCACCGGCTGGCCGTGGAAGTTGCCGCCCGAGATCATCTCGTTGCTGTCGGCGAACACGAGCGGATTGTCGGTCGCCGATGCCGCCTCGGTCTCGAGCACGCGACGCGCATAGGCGAGCGCGTCGCGCGTGGCGCCGTGCACCTGCGGCATGCAGCGCAGCGAATAGGCGTCCTGCACCTTGCCGCAGTTCTTGTGCGACGCGACGATGCCGCTGTCGGCGAGCAGGCGCGACAAATTGCGCGCGCTCGCCGCCTGCCCCGGATGCGGACGCACGGCGTGGATGCGCGGATCGAACGCGCGCGGCGTGCCCTTGAGCGCCTCGAGCGACATGGCGCCGATGAGGTCGGCGAGCCGCGCCGCGTCCTCGGCGTCGACGAGCGCGAGCGCGCCGAGCGCGGTCATGCACTGCGTGCCGTTGACCAGGCTGATCCCTTCTTTGGCCTCGAACGCGACCGGCGTAAGGCCGGCTTGCGCGAGCGCCTGGTCGCCGGCCATGCGTTTGCCGTCGAGGATCGCTTCGCCTTCGCCCATGACCACGAGCGCCAGATGCGCCAGCGGCGCCAGATCGCCGGAGGCGCCGACCGAACCTTTGGACGGGATCACTGGATGCACGCCGCGATTGAGCATCTCGCACAGAAGCTCGGCGACGACCGCGCGCACGCCCGAGTGGCCGAGCGCCAGCACCTGCGCGCGCAACAGCATCATCGCGCGCACCACCGGCTCCGGCAGCGGCGCGCCCACGCCGGCCGCGTGCGAGCGGATGAGGTTGCGCTGCAGGTTGCGGATCTCGTCGGCGGAGATGCGCACGTCGGCGAGAAAGCCGAAGCCGGTGTTGACGCCGTAGACCGCCGGCGCGGCGTCGCCACCGTCGGCGATGCGATCGACGACGAGGCGCGCAGCGTCGACGCGCGCGCGCGCTTCCTCGCTCAGTTGTACCTTTTTGCCGGCACGCGCCACCTGCGCGATGGCTTCGAGCGTGAGGGGCGCGCGACCGAGCATGTGCATGGGCGCGTTGGTAGCCGAGCCCTAACTTGCCGTCAAGAGCGGCAGATCCGGTTGATCGCGGACGGCATACTCATATAATGGAGGACCGAGGACCCGCGCCCCCCCATGTCCAATGAGAAGGACGGCACCGTGGTGCCGCCACCCGACGGCTTGCCGGACGCAATCGAAGACTCGGACGTCACCAACGTCAAGGGGCTCTCTTCGATCGCGCCGAGCGGCGACGATGACGTCGAGGACGTCGTCACGCAGGTCAAGTCGATCGAGGACCTCACCAAGGATCCGCCGACGGTGCGGCGGATCGAGCCGCCGCGCTTGCCGGGCGTGCCGGCGTCGGTGGCCGAGCTGCCGCCCGAGCCGGAGCCCGAGCCGGTGGCGGCGGCGCCCGCCGAGGAAGAGATCCACACCGTCGACGACGCCGACGTCGAGACCGTCGACGACGACGCGGTGCTCGAGGAGGAGCTGGCCGAAGCGTCGCCGACGGTGCCGGGCGCGCTCGACACTGCGATCGCCGATGCGCGCGGGATGCTCGGCGAGGGCGCGCATGTGCGCCTGCTCGCGATCTACGAGCGCGAGCTCGAGGCGCTGGCCAAGGGCGATCCGGAGAAGGCGCGCACCGCGCTCTATCAGCACGAGATCGGCGAATTGACCGAGTCGCGCGCGGGCGACGAAGGTGCGGCGGTCAAGGCCTACGCCAGGGCGCTGCAGTCGGACGCGACGCTCAAACCCAATCTATGGGCGATTCGGCGCGTGTTCGAGCGGCGCGCGCTGTGGCCCAACTTGCAGAAGCTGCTCGATGCCGAGATCCGCTTCGCCAAGACGCCCGAAGAGAAGGCCGAGCTCTACGTCGAGAAGGGCGAGCTGCTCGAGGATCGGTTGAACGATCCGACCGGCGCGCTCGACAACTTCAATCGCGCGGTCGAGGCGTCGTCGGCGTCGCTGCCGGCGTGGATGGCGCTCGAGAAGATCCACACGCGCTCGCGCGATCTGGGGCAGCTGGCGCGGGTGTGGCGCGGGATGATCGACGCGACCGTCGAGCCGGCGCGCAAGGTGGCGCTGCTGCTCGATCTGGCGCACCTGCAGGATTCGATCGGCGGCGGCGTCGAGGCGACGCGCGCGCTGTTACAAGAGGCGCTCGCCGTTGGTGCCGACGGGAGCCGCGTGCTCGACGAGCTCGAGCGGCTGGCGGACAAGAGTGGCAACACCGAGGAGCTGCTCGCGGTGCTCGACGAGCGCGCGCGGCGGCTGACCGCCGAGCTGGCCGAGATGCCGATCGAGCGGCGGCTGCACGAGAGCGAGCGCCTGGTGGCGCTGCGCCGGCGGCAGGCGATGCTGGCGCAGGGACGCGGCGACGGCGAAGGCGCGTGGAGCTACTTGCAGGCGGCGCTGGCGGCGGCGCCGGGCGAGCCGCTCATCGTGCGCGAATTGGCGGAGCTGGCCGAGTCGCTCGGGCGTTGGGACGAGCTCGCCGATCTGTTGGCGGCGCGGGTCGAGGCGGCGCCGGCGGCGCGCAAGATCGCGCTCCGGCTCGAGCGCGCCGAGGCGTTGCGCCGCGCCGGCAAGACCAGCGAGGCCGACGCGGTCGAGAGCGAAGTGGCGCGCGACGAGCCGGGACACCTCGGCCTTCTGATCGCGCGCGAGCGGGCGGCGCTGGCGGCGCGCGACTGGGAGAAGCTGGCGGCGCTGTACGCGGCCGAGGCCGAGCTGGCGAACTCCGACGGCACGCCGACGGGGAAGCCCGATCCGGCGTGGGCGGCGACGGCGCTGACGCAGGCGGCGGCGGCCCACGAGCATCTCGGGCGCGAGGCCGAGGCGCACAAGGCGCTCGACGAGGCGCGGAAGCTGGTGCCGCACTTCGTGCCGGCCGTCGACGCGCTCGAGCGCCTGTACGCGCGCGGACAGAAGCACGCCGAGTATGCGGCGCTCGCCGAGGCGGAGCTTTTGGCCAATCCGTCGCCGGCACGGGCCGAGCGGCTGGTCGAGATCTTGATGAGCGCGAAGGAGGCGCTCGACGATCTGCCGGGCGCGGCGGCGGCGGCGCGGCGGCTCGTCGAGATGAAGCCCGAGGACGTGCGCGCGCGCGTGCGCCTCTACGAGCTCGATCGCGCGGCGCAGAAGCTGGCCGAGGCGGCCGACGATCTCGGCGCGCTCGCCAAGCTCTTGCCCGAGGAGCGCCGCGTCGATGCGCTGCTCGAGCGCGCCGATCTGCT
>DASXOU010000949.1:0-2562 GCA_036494045.1 Polyangia bacterium
GGGTTGTGGGGGTGGGTGAACCCCGAGCCCGAGCGCTTCTGGCGCGGCACCGCCGAGACCATCGGCAACCTGTTCCCCATGTTCCGCCTCTCGCTCGACGGGCTCTCGCAGGCCGTCCACCATCTGACTCGCGGTAGGAGACCTTGATGCGCTTCGCTCTCATCTTCGTGGCCGCCATGACCCTCGTGACCGACAACATGAAATATCCAGAGACCAAACGCGACGCCGTCGTCGACGACGTGCACGGCGTCAAGATCCCCGATCCCTATCGCTGGCTCGAGGACGCGACCAAACCAGAGGTCAAGGCGTGGATGGCCGCCGAGGACAAACAGGCGCGCGGCTTCTTGTCGCAGCTGCCCGGGCGCGACAAGTTGATCGCCCGCTTCAAGGAGCTCTTCTATCTCGAGTCGGTGACGCCGCCGCACCACTTCGGCCACCGCTACTTCTACATGCGGCGCCACAAGGACAAGGAGAAGGCGATCCTTTATTGGAAAGAGGGCGAAAAGGGCGAAGAGCGCGTGCTCATCGATCCCAACACGCTCTCCGCCGACGGCTCGACGTCGCTCGGCGTGTGGAACCCGTCGTGGGACGGTAAGACGCTCGCCTACGGCCTGCGCCCCAACAACAGCGACGAGCAGATCCTCCACGTGATGGACGTCGCCACCGGCAAGATCTCCGACGTCGACGTCATCCCCGGTGGAAAATATGCCGGCCCGTCGTGGACGCCCAGGGGCGACGGCTTTTATTACACCTGGGTGCCGCCCATCTCCGAAACGGTGACGCCCGACGTGCGCCCCGGCTTCGCCGAGCTGCGCTTTCACGCGCTCGGCGCCGATCCGGCGAAGGACGCCGTCGTGCACGAGAAGACCGGCAGCCCCGAGACCTTCCTCGGCGGCTACGCCTCCAAGGACGGCCACTGGCTCATCGCCGTCATCCAGCACGGCTGGACCTCGAGCGACGTCTACTATCGCGATCTGCGCAAGAAGAGCGACCCGTGGCATCCGTTCGTCGTCGGCAAGCCCTTCCAATACAGCGTCGAGGCGTTCAAGGACGTCTTCTACATCACCACCAACGAGGAGGCGCCGCGCTGGCGCGTCTTCCGCGCCGAGCCGCACAAGCTCGATCGCAAGAGCTGGCGCGAGATCGTGCCCGAGCGCAAGGACGTCGTCATCGAGGACGCGAGCGTGCTCGGCAGCCGGCTCATGCTGCGCACGCTGCACGACGCCTCGAGCCAGCTCGAGGTGCGCGGCCTCGACGGCAAGATGATCCGCGCCGTGCCGCTGCCGGGCATCGGCAGCGTGGCGACGGTGGTCGGCGATCCCGACGACGACGAGGCCTACTTCTCGTTCGTCTCGTACACGACGCCGCCGCGCTCGTACAAGACGTCGATGAAAAAGGGCGGGCTCGAGCTGTTCTACGAGGTCAAGGTGCCGATCGATCCGGCGCCCTACACCGTCGAGCAGGTGTGGTACCCGTCGAAGGACGGCACCAAGATTTCGATGTTCGTGGTGCGGCGCAAGGACATGCCCAAGGACGGCACGACGCCGTTCTTCCTCACCGGCTACGGCGGTTTTCAGGTGTCGATGACGCCGTCGTTCTCGGCGTCGATCTTCCCGTGGCTCGAGGCCGGCGGCGGCTACGCGGTGCCCAACCTGCGCGGCGGCGGCGAATACGGCGAGGAGTGGCACAAGGCCGGCATGCGCGAGAACAAGCAGAACGTGTTCGACGATTTCGCCGCGGCGGCCGAGTGGCTGGTGAACAACAAGTACACGTCGACGCAGAAGCTGGCGATCAGCGGCGGATCGAACGGCGGGCTCCTCATGGGCGCCGCGGTCACGCAGCACCCCGAGCTCTTCCGCGCCGTGATCTGCGCGGTGCCGCTGCTCGATATGGTTCGTTATCATTTGTTCGGCAGCGGAAAAACCTGGGTTCCGGAATATGGGTCGTCCGAAGATCCGAAAGAATTCCAGTGGATCTACGGATATTCGCCGTATCAAAAGGTGAAACAGGGCGTCAAATATCCGGCGTTGCTCATGATGTCGGCCGATTCGGACGATCGCGTCGATCCCATGCACGCGCGCAAGATGACGGCCGCGCTGCAGTGGGCGCAGGGCGGATCGCCCAAGGACGGGCGGCCGATCCTGATGCGCATCGAGAAGCACGCCGGGCACGGCGGCGCCGATCTGGTGAAACAGGCGGTCGAGCAGTCGGCCGATTCATATGGGTTTTTGATGTACGAATTGGGCATGAAACCGTAGCGAAGTTTTCGCTTGACGATCTGATCCCCGAGGATCATTTTGGCCCCCGAACTTTCTCGCTGGCCCGCTCTTGGCGGGCTTCTCCCGGAGGCCATCGTGGCTGCGAAACAGACCCGTCGTTCGATCTCGGTGCGTGGTGCGACCTACGAGAATCTCCGTCGGTATTGCGCCGAGCAGGACATCTCGATGAGCGAAGTCGTCGAAGAGCAGATCGCGCGTCTGCTCGCGCGTCCGAGCGCCGCCGGGCGGCCGGCGCCGGTGCCGTACGAGAAGGTGGTGGCGCCGCGCATGGGCCGCGCTGACA
>DASXOU010000950.1:0-6079 GCA_036494045.1 Polyangia bacterium
CGCGCGCGTGCAGCGGCGCGACGACGACGGCAGCCGCGGCAGCGACGGAGACGAGCGCGATGTTCACCCGCGATCGATTCATGTCAGCGTGCAGACGAAAAATCGACCTCATTGTATGCCCCGTCGCTGCTCTCTACAATCGCGTGAAGATGCGGTGTCTCTGCGCAGCGATCGCGTGCGTGAGTGCTGCGGCGCTCGTCGGTGTCGTCGTCGGCGGTTGCGGCGGTGGTGGCGACGCGACGTGCATGTCGATGGGCGGCATGAGCGACGTGCTCGCGCGCGCTCAGCTGGTCCGGCTCGACGTCTACGACGCGAGTGCGCACTGCGACGGCGCACGCCTCGCCGACGGTGCGCCGCCGCCGATGCTGTCGAAGTCGGCGGCGACGGGCCAGCCGATCAAGCTCGACGTGCCCGCCGGCCATCACGTGCTGCTGCTCTCGGCGTTCGCCGACAGCGACGGCACGACACTGGTCGGATCCGCCTGCACCGAGGCCGACGTGCGCGCCAACCAGCCGGCCTGCTTCGATCTCACGCTCGCTGACGCGCCTGATGGCGGCGCCGGCGGCGACGATCTCGCCGGTGTCGACGCCGGCGACAGCGACATGGCGCGCGCGGCGTGCTCGACGGCGCCCGACACCTGCCCGACGGGAATGTACTGCGCCGGCGATGGCAACTGCGCCGCCGGCTGCAAAGCCGATCCCGATTGCGCCGCCACGCCGGTGACGCCGCACTGCCACACTGCCGACCACCGCTGCGTCGCCTGCCTCGATTCCACGCAGTGTCCGCTCGGACAAGAATGCTCGCCGTCGGGCGACTGCACGCAAGGCTGCCTCGCCGCCGCGCCGAACTGCCCGGCCGGCGATCAGTGCTGCTCGAGCTTGTGCATCGACACCGCCAGCGATCTGTCGAGCTGCGGCGCGTGCGGCCGCGCCTGCTCGTCGGCGAACGTGACCACCCCCGGCTGCAACAACAAGCTGTGCGCGCCCGCGTGCGCCGCCGGCTGGGCCGACTGCAATCACCCGGTCGCGCCCAACGCCGACGACGGCTGCGAGACCAACATCTACGATCCCGCGCATTGCGGCGCGTGCGGCGCCTCCGCGTGCAGCCTGGCCAACGCCAGCGCCTCCTGCCCGTCGGGCTCGTGCACGGTCAAGACGTGCAACGCGGGCTACTTCGACTGCGACGCCAAGGCCGCCACCGGCTGCGAGTGCGCGGGCAAGGATCTCGGCGACGGCGCCAACGGCTGCTGCGCCGGCAAGTGCCAAACTGCGCACACCGACGGCTATGGACACAGCTTCTACGACTGCGAGACCAGCTTCTCCGAGACGCTCGCGCGCGACGCCGCCAAAGCCGCCGGTTACGCCGCAGCGTCGGCGTTCGGCAACACCTGCCCCGCGAACGCGACCGAGAAGGTCATCTGCGCCACGTCGGCGACGGCGTGCACGTGCTGGACGTATGCCGATGGCGCATCGTCGAACAACGCTAACGGACGCACGCACCTCAACGCGGCGAGCACCACCTGCTTCTGCCCATCGTCGGGCGATTTGCCCTGGAACTAAATTTCGCCCAAATTTCGGATGCCCTCGCACGAAAATCGTCACCGATTGATCTTCAGCGACGGTAACTCGATGATGCTGATATGATCGAGGCGCAAGCTCTGCCTGCGAGCGACGAGGTCGTCCCCGGGCAGACGATCGGCAAGTACGAAGTCTTGCAGCGCCTCGCTGCCGGCGGGATGGCCGAAATTTTTCTCGCGCGCATGGTCGGCGTCCTCGGCTTCGACAAGCTCGTCGTCATCAAGCGCATCCTTCCGCATCTGGCGTCGCGCAACGACTTCATCGCCATGTTCCTCGACGAGGCGCGAATCGGCACCACGCTCAACCACGCGAACATCGTCCAGACCCACGAGGTCGGCGTACACGGCAAGAGCTACTTCATGGTGATGGAGTATCTCGCCGGCGAGGACGTGCGGTCGATCGTGCGCCGCATTTCTCGACGGGCCGAGGCGCGCCTGCCGATCGCGCACGCGCTCGAGATCGCGATCGGCGTCGCCGCCGGATTGCAGTACGCGCACAACAAGAGCGATCGCGACGGCAAGCCGCTCGACATCGTGCATCGCGACGTGACGCCGCAGAACGTGATCGTGACCTACGACGGCGCGGTCAAGCTGCTCGACTTCGGCATCGCCAAGGCGGCCAATCGCATCAATGAGACCCGCTCGGGCAGCTTCAAGGGCAAGGTGCCCTATATGTCGCCCGAGCAGTGCCGCGGCGAGCCGCTCGATCGCCGCTCGGACATCTTCTCGCTCGGCATCCTGCTTCACGAGCTCACGCTGTGCCGGCGGCTGTTCAAGGGCGAGACCGACTTTCAGATCCTGAAGCAGATCGCCGAAGGGCCGATTCCGTCGCCGCGCGAGATCGACGCGGCCTACGATCCGCGGCTGTCGGCGATCGTGATGAAGGCGCTCGAGCGCGATCCGGCGCGCCGCTTTCAATCGGCGCGCGAGCTGCAAGAGGCGCTCGCCGAGCTCGGGCACGAGCTGCGCCTGCGCATGTCGCCGCTGGCGCTCGCCGATTACATGCAGGCGCTGTTCGCCGACAAGGTCGGCGCCTGGCAGAAGGCGAGCGCCGAGGGCGACGTGGCCGAGCTAGAGCGCCATTTCGCGACGGTGATGGCGGAGCGCGAGGCCGATCTCGCGGACGAGGAGGGCGAGGGCAAGCCGCTCTATCTGCCGCCGCCGCCGTCGGACGTGCAGCTCTCGTCGCTCCCGGACGCCGAGCTGGCGCCGCGGCGGGGCGGCGGGGCGCGCTGGCTTTTGGCGCTGCTGGGGTTGGCGGCGGCGCTCGGCGCATGGCGCTTCGCCGGCACGCGCGACGGCAGCGCGCGCGCGATCGTGGCGCCGCCGCGGCCGGTGGCAGCGAGCGCGCCGGCAGCGAGCGCGCCGGCGCTGCCGACCGAATTGCCGACGCCCGACGTCGCCAAGGACGAAGCGCCGGCGACAGTGCCGAGCGTGATCCCGGCCAGCGTGGTGGTGACCACGACCCCGTCGGGCGCGCAGCTCGTCCTCGACGGCAAGACGCTGGCCGAGCGCAGCCCGGCGCACGTCGACGTCGCCGCCGGCGTGGCGCACACGCTTTTGGTTCGTACGGCGAACCATCCCGGCGTCGTGCAGCGCTTCACGCTCGACGCCGGCGAAGAGGCGACGCTCGAGATCGACCTGCGCCGCTCGCAGCACCCCGCGGTCAGGCGCGCCAGCGCCCGCCCGGCCCGCGCCGCCGCCGCGCTGCCGCCGCCGTCGACGCCCGCGCCGCCGGCGCCGGCGCCCGCGCCGCGCGGCGACGGTACGCTCGTCCTGGCGTCGAGCCCGTGGTGCACCGTCACCGTCGACGGACAGGCGCGCGGCACCACGCCCATCAGCGTCAAGCTCAAGGCTGGCGCGCACCAGGTCCTGCTCGCCAACCCCGAGTACAAGATCAAGCGCACGCTCGCGGTGGACATCGAGCCCAACCAAACGGTACGAAAGAGCCTCGACTTCGCACCCGAATAGGCAAAATCGTACCGATATCCCCTTGACGCCGGATGCCCGGGGCAAACAACCATAGGATCATGGGTGTCGCCCAGACCGACGCCTCGCTCGCCCCGCCGGCGCGCATCCTCGTCGTCGACGACATCGACGCGAATCGCTTCGCCTTGCGGGCGGTGCTGGAGCCGCTCGGCCAGCAGATCGACGAGGCGCGCTCGGGCGAGGAGTCGCTCAAGGCGACCTTGCAGCACGACTACGCCGTCATCTTGATGGACGTGCAGATGCCGGGCATGGACGGCTTCACTGCCGTGCAGCTGCTCAGACAACGGGAGCGCACCCGTTACACGCCGGTCATCTTCATCACTGCGTTCGGCGATATTTCACACGCGGCGCGCGGCTACGGGCTCGGCGCCTTCGACTTCATCACCAAGCCCTTCGACTCCGACGTGGTGCGCGCGCGCGTCGGCGCGCTGACGACGCTGTGGCAGCGCGGGCAGCAGCTCGAGGCGCAAGCCGAGGAGATGCGGCAGCAGGCGGTGGCCTCGGAGCGCGAGCGTGCTGCGCGCGCCTCGGCCGAGAGCGCGAACCGCATGAAGGACGAGTTCCTCGCCGTCGTGTCGCACGAGCTGCGCACGCCGCTCAACGCCATCCTCGGCTGGGCCGAGCTGCTCTTGTCGGGCGCGCTGCCGCAAGAGCGCGTGGCGCACGGCCTCGAGACCATCGCGCGCAACGCGCGCATGCAGGCGCGGCTCGTCGAAGATCTGCTCGACGTCTCGCGCATCATCGCCGGCAAGCTGGCGATCACGCGCGGGCCGACCGATCTCGGGGCCATCGTACGCCGCGCCGTCGAGACGGTGGCGCCGCAAGCGAGCGCCAAGTCGGTGGCGATCGAGGTGATCATCGCGCCCGGCGAGCATCCGCTCGTCGGCGACGCCGCGCGCCTGCAGCAGGTGGCGTGGAACCTGCTCTCGAACGCGGTCAAGTTCTCGTCCGAGGGCACCCACGTCACGGTCACCCTCGCCAGCGATGGCGAAGACGAGGTGATGACGGTGAGCGATCGCGGCGTCGGCGTCGACGCGGCGTTTCTGCCCTACGTGTTCGATCGCTTCCGCCAGGCGGACCAGCCGGGCATGCGCCAATCGGGCGGGCTCGGGCTCGGCCTGGCGATCGCGCGCCGCATCGTCGAGCTGCACGGCGGCGAGATCAGCGCCGCGTCGGCGGGGCAGGGGCAGGGCGCCACCTTCACGGTGCGGCTGCCGCGCGACGCGACCGAGCTCGCCGCCGACGGCGCGCACCACGAAGGTAGCAACGGCTACGGCGTGCCGGCGCCGATCTCCGTCGAGCGCAGCGGCCCCGAAACCGGCCAGTGGCGGCCGGTGGCGCTGCCGACGCCGCGCCTCGACGGGCTACGCGTGCTCTTCGTCGACGACGAGCCCGACGCGCGCGAGCTGGTGTCGATGGTGCTGACCGACGCCGGCGCCACCGTGCAAGCGGCCGGCTCGGCCGCCGAGGCGATGGCGCTCATCGAGCGCGAGCCGTTCGACGTCCTGGTCAGCGACATCGGCATGCCCGGCGAAGACGGCTACGCGCTCATGCGCCGCGTCGCCGGGCGGACGCCGCGGCTGCCCGGGATCGCGCTGTCGGCGTTCACCAGCGCGCAGGATCGCGAGCGCGCGCTCTCGGCCGGCTTCACCACGCACCTGCCGAAGCCGCTGGACGCGCCGCGCCTGATCGCGTTCGTCGATCGCCTCGCCAAGCGCTGAGCGTCAGGCCCACGGCCGATGCACCGTGTACTCGGGCGTGGCGGTGCGCGAGGCCTGGCGCGCGCCGACGAGGTGGCGCCGCAGCAGCACCTTCACCGCCGACTGCACGGCGCTCTTCGAGAGGCCAGTGGCGTCGGCCAGCTGCTGATGGCTCTGATGCACGCTCGGCCGATCGGCGCCGTGCGTGCGCGACCACAGCCAGAGATAGACGACGAAGGCCGACGGCTTCTTGTCATGCGAGATGAGATCGCGCATCAAGGTGTCGACGACGTAGCGATCGATGGCGAAGGAGCGCATTCGTCACTATAGTATTCGAAAATATAGTGAATTGAAACGCGATTCGACGCCGGCCGCGCGTTTTCGCCTTTACGGCGCCGCGCGCGCGCACTATCTCTGGGCGCAACCGGAGGCCACGATGATCAAGAACGTCGATTTCGTCAGCATTCCTGTCGCCGATCAAAAGCGCGCGCTCGCCTTCTACACCGAGAAGCTCGGCTTCACGGTGTTCACCGATCAGCCGTTCAACGACAAGCAGCGCTGGATCGAGATGAAGATCGGCGGCGCCCAGACCAAGGTCGTGCTGTTCACGCCCGACGGGCACGAAGGGCGCATCGGCGGCTTTCAGTCGATGACCTTCAACTGCGACGACGTGGAGAAGACCTACACCGAGCTGCGCGAAAAGGGCGTCGAGTTCACGGCCCCGCCGAAGAAAGAGCAGTGGGGCACAAGCGCGATCTTCAAAGACTCGGAGGGGAACCAGTTCGTGCTCGGCCAGAAGTAGCGCGCTACCCGA
>DASXOU010000951.1:0-4343 GCA_036494045.1 Polyangia bacterium
TGCTCAAGTCTGCGTCTTCGCACGATTGCGGCTGGCCTACCGGGTGCAAACAGCCGCTCTGCAAAACCCGATAAGGAGTTGCCCATGCTCGACACTCTTGCCGCGCTCGACGAGCGCGTGCGATACGAAAGCGCATTCATCGACCGGCTTCACGAGGAGGTCGGCAAGGTCATCGTCGGCCAGCGCCAGGTCATCGAGCGCGTGCTCATCGGCCTTCTGTGCAACGGTCACGTGCTGCTCGAAGGCGTGCCCGGTCTGGCCAAGACGCTGGCGGTGCGCACGCTGGCGGAGGCGATCACGGCGCAGTTCAGCCGCATTCAGTTCACGCCCGACCTCTTGCCCGCCGACGTCGTGGGCACCACGGTGTTCAATCCGCAGCAGCAGCTCTTCACCGTGCGCCGCGGTCCCGTCTTCGCCAACCTCGTTCTCGCCGACGAGATCAACCGCGCGCCGGCCAAGGTGCAGTCGGCGCTGCTCGAGGCGATGCAGGAGCGGCAGGTCACGCTCGGCGACAAGACCCATGCGCTGCCGTCGCCGTTCCTGGTGCTGGCGACGCAAAATCCGATCGAGCAGGAAGGAACGTTTCCGCTGCCGGAGGCGCAGCTCGATCGCTTCATGCTGAAGATCAAGGTCGGCTATCCGACGCGACAGGACGAGCGGATCATCTTGCAGCGCATGTCGAAGCTCAAGGCGCCGCATGCCGCGCCGGTCGTCGACACCGATCAGATCGCGCGCGCCCGCGGCGTGGTGCAGGACATCTACACCGACCCGCGCGTCGAGGACTACGTGCTCGATCTCGTCTTCGCGACCCGCGAGCCGGAGCGCTTCGGGCTCGGCGAGCTGCGCGAGCTTGTCGAATACGGCGCCAGCCCGCGCGCGACGCTGGCGCTGATCCAGGCGGCCAAGGCCTACGCTTTTTTGCACCATCACGCGTTCGTCACGCCCGAGGACGTCAAGGCCGTCGCCTACGACGTCCTCCGCCACCGCATCTGCCTCACCTACGAGGCCGAAGCGCAGGCGACGACGCAGGAGCAGTTGATCGACCGCGTGATGTCGAAGGTCGAGGTGCCGTGATGCCGAGGGCGAGCGGACACACCAAGGTCATCGGGCGTGAGCTTCTGCGCAAGATTCGTCGCCTCGAGATCGCGACGCGCAAGGCGGTGCACGAGCAGCTCGCCGGGCAGTATCACTCGCGCTTCAAGGGCCACGGCATCGCCTTCGCCGAGGTGCGGCCGTATCAGCCCGGCGACGAGGTGCGGCGCATCGATTGGAACGTCAGCGCGCGCTCGGGCGAGCTCTTCGTCAAGGTCTTCCACGAGGAGCGCGAGCTCACGGTGATGCTGCTCGTCGATGTGTCGGCCTCCGGTGACTTCGGCTCGGGCGCGCGCTCGAAGACCGAGGCGGCGGCGCAGCTGGCGGCGCAGGTCGCGTTCTCCGCCGTCGCCAACGGCGATCGCGTGGGTCTCATCCTCTTCTCGGACAGCGTCGAGAAGCTGGTGCCGCCGCGCAAGGGTCGCAAGCACGCGCTCGCCATCATCGCCGACATCCTGACGCACGAGCCGGTGGGGCGTGGCACCAACCTCGACGCGGCGCTGACGGCGCTCCTGTTGGCGCAACGGCGTCGCGCCGTGGTGTTCTTGATCTCCGACTTCCAGGCGCGCGGCTACGAGCAGCGGCTGACGGTGGTGGCGAAGAAGCACGACCTCGTGCCGGTGGCCATCAGCGATCCCGTCGAGAACGAGCTGCCCGACACCGGCCTCTTCGCGCTCGTCGATCCGGAGACCGGCGAAGCGGCGGTCGTCGACACCAGCGATCCCGAGGTGCGCCGTCGCTATTGGCGCGCCATCCGCGGCGAAGCGGAGTCGCGCCGCGCGCTGTTCCGCCGGCTGCGCGTCGATTCGCTCGAGCTCTCGGTCGAGGACGATCATGGCGACGCGCTGGCGCGGCTGTTTCGGCGGCGCAGCCGGGGGCGCGCATGAGGCGCTTCGGGATCGGTGTCGCCGTCGCCGTCGCGTTGTCGCTAGCGCCGCTGGCGGCCGTTGCCGAGGCAACGGCGGCGGCCGGCTCGTCACTGCCGCCGGGCGTCACTGCCACGGCCGCGCCCGACAAAGTGCGTCTCGGCGAGCCGTTTCACTACGTCATCTCGGTGACCCGTCCGGCGAACGAGCGCTTCGATCTGGCGCCGCCCGGCGACCTCGGCGCGTTCTCGTTGCGCGGACTCGAGCGGCGGCGCCAGGACGGGCCGCACGACGCCACCACCACGTTCGATCTCACGCTCGCCGTGTACGATCTCGGCGCGCAGCCGTTGCCTTCGCTCACGCTCGACGCCGTGCTGGCGTCGGGACGTACGCATCTCCTCGTCCGCGGACCGTCGGTGACCGCGATCCGCGTCAGCAAGCCCGGCGAGAAGCTCAGTGACATCGCGGGCCCGGTGCAGCTCTTCGAGCGCTCGCTCGGTCTCGTCTTCGCGGCGCTCGGCCTCTGCCTCCTCGGGGCGGGCGCGACGCTGGCAATCCGGCGGTGGCGTCGACGGCCTCGATCGCTCGCGGCGCGCTCGCGTCTGGCGCTCGACATGCTGGCGCGCGCGGAGCTCGTCGAAGCCGGGCGCACGCAGGAGTTCTTCTTCGCGCTCGACGACATCGTCCGCCGCTACATCGGCGAACGGTTCGCGCTCGAAGCGCTCGAATGTACGACGCGAGAGCTCGTTGGCGAGCTGCGAGCGATCGACGCGCTCGCGCCGTCGCTCGACGAGATCGTTCACTTCTTGGCCGAGGCCGATCTGGTCAAGTTCGCGCGCGCGTCGGCGGATCGGCAGACCGCGGCGGATGCGCTCGCCTTCGCCTATCGGCTGGTCGCGCTGCCCGTGGTGCAACCGATCGAGAAAGGGATCCATGCACAGCTTGCCGTTTCATGATCCGCGGCTGCTCTGGCTGCTGGTGCTGGTGCCGTTGCCGGCGGTCTGGACCTTCGTCCACCGACGCCGGCGCGCGGCGCTGCGCTTCCCCACGACCCACGTGCTGGCGCGTGGAGGACGTGGCTGGCGGGCGCGCCTGTTGTGGCTGCCGCCGGTCGTGCAGATGGCGGCGATCGCGCTCGCGGTCCTGGCGCTGGCGCGGCCCCAGCTCCCCGCGGCCACCGCGCGTCACCGGCAAGAGGTCGAGGGCATCGACCTGGCCATCGCGCTCGACTTGTCGACATCGATGGAGTCGACCGATCTCGGCCCACGCAGTCGCCTGCACGTGGCCAAGGAGGTGCTCACCAGCTTCCTCGGTCGGCGCACCAGCGATCGCGCGGCGCTCGTCGTCTTCGCCGGCCAGGCATACACCCAGGTGCCGCTCACGCTCGACTACGACGTCCTCAAGAACGTCGTCGCGCAGCTGCGCACGCGGCGGATCGAGGACGGCACCGCCATCGGCGACGCGGTCGGCACCGCGCTCAACCGCCTGCGCGACTCGAGCGCCAAGAGTCGCGCGGTGGTGCTAATCACCGACGGCGAGAACAACGCCGGTCGCCTCTCGCCGCTCGACGCGGCCAAGCTGGCTAGGGAGCTCCACGTCCCGGTCTTCACGATCCTCATCGGTAAGGGTGGCGCGGCGCCGATGCCCGTTGGCCGCGACGCGTTCGGCGAAACGGTGTACCAGAACGTCGAGATGCCGGTGAATCCGGCGCTGCTGCAATCGATCGCCGAGACCACCGGGGGACGGTTCTACCGCGCCACCGATCAGGCGGCGCTCGCGGCCGGGCTCAACGGCGTGCTCGATCGCATGCAGCGCACCAAGCTCGCCGACGGCGGCGCGACCTCGCAGCCCACAGAGGCGTTCGCCGGCCTGCTCGGCGGCGCGCTGGCGCTGGCGGCGGCGGACTTCGTCCTGCGCAGCAGCCTCCTCAAGGTGTCGCCATGAGCGCCTGGCATTTCACGCTTCACGGCCAGCCGGCTGGTTTCGCGCAGCCTTGGGCCTTGTGCTTGGCCGCCTGCGCGCTCGTCGTCGGCGCACTGTTCGTGGCGCGCGCAGTCGGAGGGCGCACGCGGGTGTCGCGCTGGGTGAGCCCGCGCCTGATGCCGCGCCTCTTGCCCGACCGTCCGCGCCTCCGACGCGCGCTCGCCTCAGGCTTCTCGGTCGTTGGAATCGCGCTTCTGTGCGTGGCGCTGGCGCGGCCGCTGTGGGGCGCGCACGAGGAGGCGGCAGCGCGCCGCGGGATCGACGTCGTCGTCGCGCTCGACGCCTCGCGCTCGATGCTGGCGACGGATGTGGCGCCGAATCGAATGGCGCGCGCCAAGCTCGAGCTCGAAACGTTGCTCTCCGGGCTGCAAGGCGATCGCGTCGGTCTCGTCACCTTCGCCG
>DASXOU010000952.1:0-10088 GCA_036494045.1 Polyangia bacterium
ATCTCCGGCACGGCGACGGTCTGCCCACGGAGGAGCACGCGCACGTCGTCGTGCGGGCCTTCGACGATCTTGTACGAGCTCGACTCGAGCGCCTGCGCCACCGGCGGCGAGCCCCACTTGCGGCCGATGAGCCGCTTCGCCGCGTAGACGGTGTGCTCCGCGTTGGTGATCGCCTGACGCTTGGCGATGTGGCCGACGAGGCGCTTACCGTTCTCGGCGAGCGCGACCATCGACGGCGTCGTCTTGTAGCCGCCGCGGTTGGGGATGACCACCGGCGTGCCATTTTCGACAATGGCTACGCACGAGTTGGTGGTCCCGAGATCGATGCCGATGACTCTCTCTGCCATGGTCTCCGCCAAGCTCCCAATACGTGCAGCCGAGAAATCATAGCACAACAATCATTTGTGGACGCTATCCAGATAGGCGGTGCGACGGGCGTCGTCGCTCAGGAGCTCGTAGGCGGCCTTGACCGACTGGAAGATCTTCGAGAGGCGCTCTTTATAGGGGCCGATGTTTTTACCGAAGAAGCGGTCGGGGTGGAGCTCCTTCGACAGCTTGAAGTAGGCGCGCTTGATCTCCTTTTTGTCGCCGGTGCGGGCGATCTCGAGGAGCTCGAAGGCGTCGCGGGTGCCGAGGGTGTCGAAGAATTCGTCGACGCGGCGCGCCTGCTCGACACTGATCTCGAGCCCCGGCATCATCGCCGCCGGGACGGTCGTCTCTTTGGGCCCCGGCGCAGCGACGGGCGCCGCAGCAACGGGTGGCGGCGCGACCACGACCGGCGGCGGCACGACCACGACCGGCGGCGGCGCCTCCGACGGCAGCACCGCGCCCGGAATGTCGACTGCGCCCACGCGCAAGAGGCGCGCCAGAATCCGCACCGTCGCCTCGGCGTCGAACGGCACCAACAGGCAGATCTGCGCCACCGTCAGCTTGCCGTCGACGCGCGAGAGCACGAAGCCCTCGTCGGCGCCGAGCTTGAGCCCGCCCAGCGCGCCCGGCTTGAGCGCGGGCACCAGCGTATCGGGGCCGAGCTGTGGGAAGGTTCGCGGCACCGTCGGCGATACTGCCACTTTATCGCGGCGAGAGCAGCCGTTCCAGAATCGCCTTCTGGACGTGGAGCCGATTCTCCGCCTGCGTGAAGACCGCGGAGTGCGGCCCTTCGAGCACGCCTTCGGTGATCTCCTCACCGCGATGCGCGGGCAGGCAGTGCAGCACCATCACCTCGGGCGCGGCGATCTGCAGGAGCGCGTCGTCGACGGTGAAGCCGGCGAACGCTTTTTCGCGCGCCGACTGCTCACCCTCCTCGCCCATCGAGGCCCACACGTCCGTCGACAAGACGGTGCGCCCGCGCGCCGCCTCGGTCGGGTGGCGCACGACGTCGACGTGGGCGCGCCAGTCGCCGTCCTTGCGCGCGCGCGCCAGCACCGCCGCGTCGGGATCGTAGCCTTCGGGGCAAGCGAGCGAGAGATCGAGCCCGAGGATCGCGGCGGCCTCGATCCACGAATGCGCCATGTTGTTGCCGTCGCCGATCCAGGCGAAGCGCGCGCCGCCCGGATCGAGCGCGCCGGGGCCGAGCCGCTCCCAGACGGTGAACAGATCCGCCAGCACCTGACATGGGTGCGAAAGATCGGTGAGCCCGTTGATCACGGGAATCGGCGCGAAGCGCGCCAGCTCCTCGGCGACGTCGTGCCCGAAGGTGCGGATGACGATGGCGTGGCAATAGCCGGCCAAGACGCGCGCGGTGTCGCGCAGCGGCTCGCCGCGGCCGATCTGCGAGCCCTGGGTGGCGAGATAGACCGCGTGGCCGCCGAGCTCGTACATGCCGACCTCGAAGCTGACGCGGGTGCGCGTCGAGGCCTTCTCGAAGATCATGCCGAGCGTTTGCCCGACGAGCGGCTGATGCAGGTGTCCGGTTTGGCGCATGCGCTTCAATTCGCCGGCGCGGCGCATGAGCGAGCGGATCTCGTCGGCGCCGAGATCCCACAACGACAACAGATCGCGCTTCTTCATCAGCCGGCGAGCGCCTTATCGAGCGCGGCCAGGCCTTCGTCGATCTCTTCGTCCGTCACCACGAAGGCGGGCACGAAGCGCACGACGGTCCCGCCGGCGACCGAGAGCAGCACGCCCTCTTCGCGCGCGCGCGCCACGTACGGCGCCGCGTCGCCCTCGACGGCGAGCCCGAGGAGCAGGCCGCGCCCGCGCACTTCCTTGGCCTTGCCGGGATACTTCTCGACGAGCTTCTGCAATCCCTTGTGCAGCCGGCCGCCGGCGGCGATGACGCGATCGAGGAGCTTGTCCTTCTCGATGGTCTCGATCACCGTCGCCGCCGCGGCGCAGGCGAGCGGATTGCCGCCGAACGTCGAGGCGTGCGTGCCGGGCTGAAAGCCCTTGGCGAGCTCCTCGTTCGCCACCATGCAGCCGATGGGCACGCCGCCGGCGAGCCCCTTGGCCAGCGACATCACGTCGGGCACGACGCCTTCCTGCTCGTAGCCGAAGAAGGTGCCGGTACGGCCGACGCCGGTCTGCACCTCGTCGAAGATGAGGACGGTGCCGGTGTCCGTGCACTTCTGCCTGAGCGCCTTCAGAAAATCCGGCGGCGGCAGGCGAATGCCGCCCTCGGCCTGGATCGGCTCGATGAGGATCGCGCAGGTCTTGGTCGTGATCGCGTCGAGCGCGCGAAAGTCGTTCTCGTCCGTCGGATACGGCACTTGCCGCGCCCACTCGATGAGCGGCCCGAAGCCGGCGCGATATTTTTCCTGCCCGGTGAGCGCGACGGTGGCGACGGTGCGGCCGTGGAAGCTGCCCTCGAACGAGAGCACTTCGATGCGCTCCGGCTGCCCCTTGATGGTCGTCTGATAGCGCTTGGCGAGCTTGACCGCGGCTTCGTTGGCCTCGGCGCCCGAGTTGCAAAAGAACACGCGCACCGGTCCCATCGCGTGCGCCCGCTTGGCGATCGCGCGCGCGCAGCGAATCTGCTCTTCGTTCCAATAGAGGTTCGACACGTGGAGCAGCTTCATCGCCTGCTCGGTGATCGTCGCGGCGAGGCCGAGGTGCGCGTGGCCGAGCGGCGTGGCGGCGATGCCGCCGGTGAGATCGAGGTAGCGACGGCCGGCCACGTCCCAGACGCGACAGCCGGCGCCGCGACGCAACACCAGCGGCTGCTGCCGATAATTTTGCGTGAACAGCTTTTGCCCCTCTTCGATCAGCTGCCACTGCTCGTGCTTCGGATCGCTACTCATGGACAAGCTCCGTTCCGATGCCGGTGTCGGTGAAGATTTCGAGGAGGACGGCGTGATCCTGCCGGCCGTCGACGATATGGACTTTTCTAACGCCGTCGGCGAGCGCGTCGAGCCCGAATTGCACCTTCGGGATCATTCCGCCTTTGACGACGCCATCTTTGATGAGCGCCTTGGCTTGCGCCGCGGTCAGCGTGGAGTAGAGATTGCCGTCGGCGCCGCGCACGCCGGGCACGTCGGTGAGCAGCACCAGCTTCTCGGCGCGCATCGCGGCGGCGAGCTTGGCGGCGAACGGATCGGCGTTGACGTTGAGCGAGCGGCCGTCGGCGAGATCGACGGCGATGGGCGCGATCACCGGGATGAAGCCGTCGGCCGACACCCGCTCGATGATGCGCGCGTCGACGGTGACGACCTCGCCGACGCGGCCGAGCGCCTCGAGGCGGCGCGCCTGCACCATGGCGCCGTCGTGGCCCGACAGGCCGACCGCGCGGCCGCCGTCGCGCCCGACGATGTTGATGAGCGAGACCAGCTCCTGGTTGACACCGCCGGCCAGCACCATCTCGACGACGCGCATGGTCTCGTCGTCGGTGACGCGCATACCGTCGACGAAGCGCGACTGCACGCCGAGCTTGTCGAGCATCTCGGCGATCTGCGGCCCGCCGCCGTGCACGACCACGGGGTGCAGGCCGACCAGCTTGAGCAGCACCACGTCGCGGCAGAAGCTCTCGCGCAGGCGCGGATCGTCCATCGCGTGGCCGCCGTACTTGACCACGATCGACTTGCCGCGGAACTTCTGGATGTAGGGCAGCGCCTCGACGAGGACGGACGCTTTCTCGACGGGCGCGAGCCGCTGGTCGCTCACGGCGCGGACATTAGCACGAGCTAAGGCTGCTGTTGCTGGACCGCGCCCTGGACGGCGCTCTCGACGGCCTGTTGCGCCTGCGCGGCGGCGGCACGCGCGAGCGCCGACTGCTCGGCGGCTTGCGCGGCGAGGCGCATGGTCTGGTCGCGCACCTCGAGATCGCGCGCTTCGCGCTGCTGCTGCGCGCGCTGCTCGGCCTGCGTGGTGATCATTTGCGTCACGTTCGATCCCGAGCTGTCGGTGTTCGGCAGCATGATCGGCTGGTCGGTCGTCACCGGACCGGGCAGGTTGCTGTTCGGCAGCGTCGCCGAGTTGCCGGGCAGGTTGGCGTTCGGCAGATCGGTCGGATCGGCGCGCGCCACCCCGAGTCCGACGGCCGCGCAGCAAGCGAGCGCTTGCACGACGACGATGCGCCACATCCTCCGCATACCCGAGGTAAGAGCAAGAAGCGTGCTACACGCGGCGCCGGCGCAGCGCGCGCGCCAGCAGCAGCATCGCCGCGGCGGCGAAGATCATCGCCACGTTGGTGTGCACGCGCCGGCGCCCGACGGTGCAGCCGCAGCCCGACGACGAGTTCGAGGTCGCGCGCCCGTAATCGACCGGCCCGAGCGCCGCCTCGATCGCGGCCGTGTTGTCCTGCACCAACTCCGCCGGCCCCGCGTCGCGCACCAACTCCACGCGCAGCGACGCCGGCAGGTTCAGGTTCGGCGGCAGCCCGTTGTCGTATTGCACCTGGAAGCCGTCGCCCGTCGACAGCCACGGCTTGCCGATGCACGGCGTCGTCAGCGTCGCCGAATGCGTGAGCGGCACGTCGCCGAGATCCGCGTTCGTCGAGAACACCGGATCGATCGTCATGTCGGCCGGCGACAGCGCCGTGTACAGGCGCGTCAGGTACGGATGCTGCGTGAAGATCGCGTTGGCGTCCTTGGTCGGCGTCACGATGCGCATGTCGATCTCATCGGTGAGCGCGTTGGGATCGAACGGCGTCGTATCGGCGCCACCGTCGGCGTCGGGCCCGCCCGTCGAGGCGTAGCTGTCGTAGTTGGCGTAGAACTGCGCCAGCGGCACGCCCGCGGCGACCAGCGCCGCCGGCTCGGGGATGGCGCCCGACAGGATCGACAAGAGCGTGCCGTCGAACGCATAGCCGTTGTCGCGCAGATAATGCAGATACGCCGACGGCGTCGCCTGCAGTCGCAGCGTCGCCAGATCGCCGAAGCGTCCCGGATAGACGAGCCGGTTCCGCGCCACCGCGCTCGAGCCCGCGTACTGCGTGATGAACCCATGCTTGCCCGGCGCCTCGTGCACCGCCTCGATGAGCTGCGCGTTGTAGCTTGCCGTGTTGAACCACACCGGCATGTCGTCGAGGACCACGTGATAGTAGTTGTGCGGCACGGCGCGCGCCTCGCCGGCCACCCAGACCTCGACGCCCATGTTGTCGATGGCGCTGACCTGCGTGAGCGTGATCGGAATCATCGGCAGGTCGCTCGCGTAGCTGAGCACGATCGGCGTGATCGCGCCGGTCGGCTCGCCGCCGCGCAGCTTGAGCGCCAGGAAGTAGCCGCCCGGATGGATGTAGGGCGCGATCGCGGTCATGGTGCCGGTGGGGACGAAGTAGTGGTTGTCGTCGAGCCACTGCAGCATCGCGCTCTCGTCGTCGGCCTTGAGCACCGCGTAGTCGTAGGGCCCGAGGCTCGCTTGCGCGACGACGAGGCCGCCCGTGCCCATGTCGAACGACGCGGCGACGCCCATGTCGCTCTCGAAGAAATCGCCGCCGCTCGACGGCGCCGAGCCGCCGAGGTTGAAGTTGCAGCCGCTGCCCGAGGAGACGGTGCCGTCGCAGTTCTCGACGACGTTCTGCGTGACGTACTTCGGCAGCGTCGCCGAGTCGAGCATGGTGAACAGCTCGTCGGTGCCGAGCTCGAGCGTGGGCACCGACGGCAAGGGCACGAGCCAGCCGAACTCGTCCGCCTGGCCCTGGTACTTGATCTGGATGTACGCGACCACGTTGTCGCCGTCGTGGGAAAAGAGGATGCGCTCGCCGGCCTGCACCACCGGCGTGGCGGTCGAGCCGAGCGCGAAGCAGCCGCAAGCGCGCGCGTCGGTGGCGTGGGCCAGCGCGGCGGCGACAGCGGCGAGTACGATCAATCGGCGAAGCATGGGTCCTCCTTGGGGCTCATCCGCTGCAAATGCGCGTGCAGAAATCCGCCTGCGCGTCGGGACAGTGCGGCACCAGCGTGATGGCGGCGCGCGCGAGCTCGACGTCGCCGTCGCCGAGGAGGCGCAGGACGAAGTCGACGGGCGTGTCGATGACGCTGATGCCGATCGGCGACGGACACATGAACATCGGGATCGGCGACGGCGCGCTCCACCAGCCGCTGGCGTCGGGCGCACCGACGTCGACGTCGCCGCGATAGACGAGGACGACGGCGCCGTCGGAGGCGCGGGTGGCGCTGCGCTCGAGCGCGACCGTGCCCGGCGGCAGATCCTGCACCGCGTACTGCATCCACACGTGGAAGCCGCCCTGGGCGCCCTCGACGAGCGTGACGTCCTGCCCGTCCGAGTAGCCGGCGATCGCCAGCGTCGCCGGCGCGCTCGTGATCGGCGTGGCCGTGGTCGGCGGCGGCGGCGACGGCGCGCGCGCGCAGCCGACGGCCACGACGGCGACGGCCAGGAGTGCAGTGGCGCACGCACGCTTCACGCCGCCGCCCCAATTCAAGCGGCGTGCCCACGAGATCACGGGCGTTTTGCCGCAGCGCGCGCGTTCACCGTCGAGGATCGCGACAAAAGTGTCCGAAGTCGGACGCGCGAGTACACTCGACGCATGCGCGCAATGCTCCTCTTGTGCGGGCTCTGCGGTGTCGCCGCCGCCGACGCCACGCTCCCCATCGACGGCCACGTCGCCGGCGCGTCGGGCAAGCACGTGGTCCACGTCTGCTTGTGGACCGCCGAAAACTTCCTCGACAAGCCGACGCGCGAGCTCACCATCACGCCCGGCGCCGAGCTGCGCTTCCACTTCGACGTCGCCCCCGGCCGCTGGGCAGTGAGCGCCTACGAGGACAAGAACGACAACGGCACCCTCGACGTCGGCGCCTTCGGCCCCAAAGAGCCCAACGGCTTCTGGCGCCCCTTCAAAGCCTGGCGCAAACCCCGCTTCGACGACGTCGACATGACGGTAGGCGCCGCCGTTCCAAACGCCGTCGTCACACTGAAGTAGCAGCGCGGAGGGCGCTACTTAGCGCCCCATCCGTCGCTACAGGATGTACTTGGAGAGATCCTCGTTCTCGAGGACCTTGGCGAGCCGCTCGCGTACGTAGGCCGCCGTGATCGGCACCTCGGTGCCGTTGAGCCCCGGCGCCTCGAACGACAGCTCATCGAGCAGCCGCTCCATGATCGTGTGCAGCCGCCGCGCCCCGATGTTCTCCATGCGATCGTTGGCGAGCGTCGCCATGCGCGCGATCTCCTGGATCGCGTCCGGCTTCCACTCGATGCGCACGCCCTCGGTCTGCAAGAGCGCCTGATACTGCCGCGTCAGCGAGTTCTCCGGCTCGGTCAGGATGCGCACGAAGTCGTCGTTGGCCAGCGCCTCGAGCTCGACACGAATCGGAAAGCGCCCCTGCAGCTCGGGGATCAGATCCGACGGCTTGGCCACGTGAAACGCGCCGGCGGCGATGAACAGCACGTGGTCGGTCTTGACCACCCCGTACTTCGTCGTCACCGACGAGCCCTCGACGATGGGCAATAGATCGCGCTGCACGCCCTCGCGTGACACGTCGGGCCCATGCCCGCCGGCGCCCGCGCGCGAGCCCGCGATCTTGTCGATCTCGTCGAGAAACACGATGCCGTGCTGCTCGGCGCGCCAGACCGCCTCGGTCGTGACCTTGTCCATGTCGATGAGCTTGCCCGCCTCCTCGCCCGTCAAGAGCTCGAGCGCCTGCGGGATCTTCACCTTGCGCTGCTTCTTGTTTCCGCCGCGCCCGCCAAACAGCGACTGCAGCTTGCCCATGTCGAAGCCGATCTGATCCATCCCCGGCGCCGAGAAGACCTCGAACATGCCGGTCTGCGGCTCGGCGACGGCGACCTCGACCTCGCGATCGTCGAGCTTGCCCGCGCGCAGCATCTCGCGCAGCTTGTCGCGCGTGGCCGCGTCGGGCGGCGGCTCGTCCATGTTCGCCGGCAGCTGGATCGCGCGCGGCACGCCCGGCGGCGGTACCGGCGACGCCGGCGGCGTGCGCGGCAACAGGATGTCGAGCAGCTTCTCCTCGGCCGCTTCGCGCGCGCGCGCCCGCACCTTGCCCTGCTCTTCGTCTTTGACGAGCTTGACCGAGATCTCGACGAGATCGCGCACGATCGAGTCGACGTCGCGCCCGACGTAGCCGACCTCGGTGAACTTCGACGCCTCGATCTTGAGGAACGGCGCCGCCGTCAGCTTCGCCAGGCGCCGCGCGATCTCGGTTTTGCCGACGCCGGTCGGCCCGATCATGATGATGTTCTTGGGCGCGATCTCGTCGCGCAGCTCGGGCGCCACCTGCTGCCGCCGCCAGCGATTGCGCAGCGCGATCGCCACCGCGCGCTTGGCCGCCTTCTGCCCGACGATGTAGCGATCGAGCTCCTCGACGATGGCGCGCGGCGTGAGCGCCCGCGGATCGCGCACGGCCATCTACAGCTCCTCGATGGTGACGTTGGTGTTGGTGTAGATGCAGATGTCGCCGGCTATTTTGAGCGCGCGCTCGGCGATCTCGCGCGCGCCGAGCGACGTCGTCTCGATCATCGCGCGCGCGGCGGCGAGCGCGTACGGCCCGCCCGAGCCGATGGCGACCACGCCGCCCTCGGGCTCGATGACGTCGCCGGTGCCGGTGATGAGGAACGTCTTTTCGCCGTCGGCGACGACGAGCAGCGCCTCGAGCCGGCGCAGCACTCGATCGGTGCGCCACTCCTTGGCCAGCTCGACGGCGGCGCGCGTGAGGTTGCCGCTCGCCTCCTTGAGCTTGCCCTCGAGCCGCTCGAACAGCGCGATCCCGTCGGCCGCCGATCCCGCGAAGCCGGCGATGACCTTGCCGTCGTGCATGCGGCGCACTTTCTTCGCGTTCGCCTTCATCACGGTGTTGCCGAGCGAGACCTGCCCGTCGCCGGCGACGACGACCTTGCCGTCGCGCCGCACCGAAAGAATCGTGGTCGATCGAATTTTCATTTCTTGTCCGTTTTAAAGACGTCGCCCGCGAACGGATGGTTCTGATAGGCGCGCGCCAAATACTCGAAGTCCACGTGCGCGTAGCGCGCCGTCGTCTTCAAGGAAGCGTGGCCGAGCAGCTCCTGGATCGCGCGCAGATCGGCCCCCGACGACAAAAGATGCGTCGCGTACGAATGGCGCAGCGCGTGCGGATGGGTCTTCGGCAGCGAGGCCGCCTGCGCCACCGCGTCGAGGAAGCGGCGCACCGAGCGCGCCGTCAGTCGCCGCCCGCGCGCGTTGACGAAGAGCGCCTCGTCGACGGGCTGAAGCTTCAGCCGCTCGGGCAGCCAGCGCGCGATCGCTCGCTCGGCCTTCTGGCCGAGCGGCACCACGCGATCCTTTTTGCCCTTGCCCGCGCGCACACGCACGACATCCGCTTCGACGTCGCCGAGATCGAGCCCCACGCACTCGGAGACGCGCAGCCCGCAGCCGTACATCACCTCGAAGAGCGCCGCCTCGCGAACGTCCGCCGTGCGCGCCGCTTTGAGCGGGGCCTCGACGAGCGCGCCCGCCTGCTCCACCGTCAAGAACGACGGCAGCGACTTTTTCGCCTTCGGCGGGCGCAACAACATCGCCACGTTCTCCTCGATCACCTTTTCACGTCGTAGAAAGCGCAGGAACGCGCGCACCGCCGAGAGCTTGCGCGCGATCGTCGCCGGCTCGTTCACCCCGAATAACGACGCAAGGTAAGAACGTAACAGGGGGATGTCAACGGCGCGGGGCGCAAGTGGCCGCCCTTTGTCGCGCATGAACGCGAGCAGCT
>DASXOU010000953.1:0-4730 GCA_036494045.1 Polyangia bacterium
GACGCGCGGGTCGCTGCCGAAGCGATCGCGCCACGCCGTGTATGTCAGGATCGCGACCTGGTCGTTGCCGAGCCGCTCCTCGTCGGCGACGAAGTTGCGCCCGATCATCGGCGCCACGCCGAGCGTGGGAAACAGCGTCGCCGACGCCACGCCGGCGCTGATGCGCTCGGGCGCCGTGCCGCTGGCCGCGAGGTTGGCGTCGTTCTGCTCGTAGACGGCGACGTTGGCGAGGGTGCGGCTCTGCGCCAGGATGTCCTTGTACTCGAGATACGACAGCGCCGCGCGCGACCGTCCCAGCGACGGGTTGGCCGTGTGCAACGCGACGAGGCGCGCCGAATCGGCGTAGGGCAGCGGGCGCAAGAGCACGCCGTCGACGACGCTGAAGATCGCGGTGTTGGCGCCGATGCCGAGCGCCAGCGCGATCACCGCCGCCGCCGTCACGCCCGGCGAGCGCCGCAGCATGCGCAGCGCAAACTTCACGTCGGCGAGAACGCCCATCATGGCTCCTTAGTCCGCTCGCAGCGCGAGCATGGGCTCGACGCGGGTGGCGCGCCGCGCGGGGATGAGGATGGCGACGAGCGCGACGCCGCCGAGCGCGACCGCGAGCACCGCGTAGGTGACGACGTCGCTCGCCGACACGCCGTAGAGCATCGACGCCACCAGGCGCGTGACCGCGAACGCGCCGGCGAGGCCGAGCGCGAGCCCGCCGGCGACGAGGCGCATGCCGTCGCCGACGACCATCGACAACACGCTCGCCGGCGTGGCGCCGAGCGCCATGCGAATGCCGATCTCCTGCGTGCGCTGCGCGACCGTGTACGACATGACGCCGTAGATTCCGACGGCGGCCAGGAGCAGCGCCACGCCGGCGAAGATCAGCATCAGCAAGAGCGAGAAGCGCCGCTGCGCCAGCGACTGCGCCACCAGATCATTCATCGTGCGCACGTTGAAGAGCGGCTGCTGCGGATCGATCTCGGCCAGCGCCGCCCGCGCGCTCGGCGCCAGGTCGAGCGGCTCGCCGGCGGTGCGAATCACCAGCGACATCGACGAGGCACTGCGCATCTGCGCGTGCGGGAAATACATCTCCGCCTTGGCCGGCTGATCGAGCCCGAAGCCGTGCACGTCGCCGACGATGCCGACTACCGTCGAGAGCTCGCCGGCGCTGGTCCGTCCGCTCATGTTGACCCGGATCCGCTTGCCCAGCGCCTCGTCGTTCGGCCAGTAGCGCTTGGCCATCGCCTGATTGATGACCACGACGCGCGGCGCGTGCAGGTCGTCGCTCGGCGCCAGCATCCGGCCGCGCACCAGCGGAATTCCGAGCGCGCCGAAGTAGTCGCCTTCGACCTCGCGCGCCTGGTTGTCGGGCTGATCGCCGGGCACACGCGGCACGTAATTCTCGATCTCGAACGAGTAGTCCTGCGAGTTGTTGTCGAGCGGCAACAGCGTGGCCGCGCCGGCTGCGCGCACGCCGGGAAGCTGCGCCAGCCGCTCGCTCGCGCGCGCGAAGAACGCGACCCAGCGCGCCTTCTCGTCGTCGTCGCGCGTCACCGACGGCAACGACGCGCTCATGGTGAGCACGTGATCGGGCCGAAAGCCGGGATCGACGCGCCGCAGCTGCACGAAGCTGCGCGCCATGAGGCCGGTGCCGACGAGCAGCATCAGCGACAGCGCCAGCTCGGCGACCACGAGCGCGTCGCGCAATCGACCGCGCGCCGAGGTCGCGCCGCGCGCGCCATCCTTGAGCGCCCACGTCAGGTCGGGCCGCGACGCCGACAGCGCCGGCGCCAGCCCGAAGACGACGCCGGTCACGAGCGACAGGCCCATCGTGAACGCGAGCACGCGCGAATCGAGCGCGATCTCGGCCGCGCGCGGCAGCGCATCGGGGCTGAGCGCGACCATCCCGTCGACGCCCCAGACGGCGAGCAGGAGCCCGAGCGCGCCGCCGAAGAGCGACAAGATCAGCGCCTCGGTCAGCATCTGCCGCACCAGCCGCCCGCGCGCGGCGCCGAGCGCGGTGCGCACCGCCATCTCGCGGCTGCGCGCCGCGGCGCGCGCGAGCATCAAGTTGGCCACGTTGGCGCAGGCGATGAGCAGCACGAAGGCGACCGCGGCGAGCAGCATGAGCAGCGCCGGCCGCGCGTCTCCGACGACGTCGTCGAGGAGCGGCTTCTCCTCGAGCGACCAACTGCCGCCGCGATAATTCTTCGGATACTGCTCGATCAGCCGCGCACCGATGGCCGCCAGATCGGCGTCGAGCGCCCCGCGCGTGGTCCCGCCCGCCACGCGGCCGATGACGCGCAGAAAATGCGAGCCGCGCGTCAGCCGCGGATCGTTCGACAAAAGCGGCGCCCACACCTCACACGGCCCATCGATCTGAAACCCGCGCGGCAGAACGCCGATGATCTGGAACGCCTCGCCGTCGAGCAGCAGCTTCTTGCCGACGATGCCGGCGTCGGCGCCGAAGCGCTGCCGCCACAACCCGTCGTCGATGAGGGCGACGTGGTTGTGGCCGACGAGCTGCTCGTCGACGGTGAAGTTGCGCCCCAGCGCCGGCTGCACGCCAAGCGTGGGAAAGAAGCTCGCCGACGCTGCGCCCGCGCACACCCGCTCGGGCGCGCCGCTGCCGCCCGACAAGTTCGAGTCGCCCGCCGTGTACGCGCCGATCGACGCCAGCGTGCGGCTCTGCTGCTGCAGATCGAGGAACTCGGGCACCGAGATCGGAATGTGGAACAGGCTCTGCACCGGAAACTGTCCGTTGAGCACGACGAGCGCGCGCGAATCGCGATAGGGCAGCGGCCGCAACAAGACGCCGTCGACGACGCTGAAGATCGCCGTGTTGGCGCCGATGCCGAGCGCCAACGCGATCACCGCCGCCGCCGTCACGCCCGGCGTGCGCCGGAGCATGCGCAGCGCGAAGCGCACGTCCTTCCACAGCGCGTCCATTGGGTCCTCGCTACGCGGCCGAGCGCGTCTCGTCGACGACACGCCCGTCGAACAAGTTGATCGTGCGCGTCGCCTGCTTGGCGTATTCCGGGTTGTGCGTGACCATGCAGATGGTCGCGCCCTGCTTGTGCAGCTCGGCCAAGAGCGCCATCACCGCGTCGCCGTTGCGCGAGTCCAAATTCCCCGTCGGCTCGTCGGCGAGCAGGATCAGCGGATCGCCCGCCACGGCGCGCGCCACCGCGACGCGCTGCTGCTGACCGCCGGACAATTGGCTCGGCATGTGCCGCCGCCGATGCGCCATCCCCACGCGCTCGAGCGCCGCTTCCACGCGCTTCTTGCGCTCGTCCGACGACATCCCGCGATAGGTCAGCGGCAATTCGACGTTCTCGTAGACCGTCAGATCGCCGATGAGGTTGAAGCTCTGGAAGATGAAGCCGATGTGCCGGTTGCGCAGCATCGCCCGCTCCGCCGCCGTCAGGTTCGCCACCGAATCGGGCCCGAGCTGATAGGTCCCCGCCGTCGGCGAATCGAGGAGGCCGAGGATCGACAACAGCGTCGTCTTCCCCGATCCCGACGGCCCTTCCATCGCCACGTACTCGCCCTTCAACACGTCGAGGTGCACCTCGGCGAGCGCGTGCGTCTCGACCTCGTCGGTGAAGAAGACCTTGCTGACGTCGCGCAGCTTGATGAGCGCTTCGATGTCCTTCTTCGCTTCACTGTCGGCCATTCGTCTCTCCTCAGCGCAAGCGGACGCGCTCGGCGCCGTCCCATTGCGTCATGTCGCTCAAGATCACGCGGTCGCCCTCGACGAGCCCGCCGCGCACTTCGATCGTCCGCACCGACGCTTTCCCCAGGTTGACAGTGGTCCGCACCGCTTCGTCGCCGCCGTCGACGAGCTTGAACAGCCCTACGGAGGCATCCGGCTGGCCGAACGCCGGCCGCCCGACGTAGAGCACGTTGTCGAGCTTCTCCAGCTCGATCGTCCCTTCGACCGACAAGTCCGGCCGCGCGCCCGCCGGCAGCGGCCCGGCGAACGCGATGTCCACCTTGACCGTCCCCGACACCGCCGCCGGATCGATGCGCGCCACTTTGCCCACGACCATCCCGTTGCGCGTATCCACGGTCGCCTTCTGCCCGAGCTGCACGTCCTTCGCTTGCGTCTCGGGCACGCGCAGCTCCGCCTTCAGCTTGTCCGGCTGCGCAACTTTCGCGACGACTGCACCGACGGCGACCGACTGGCCCGGCTGCAGCGGCAGATCCTGCAGCACGCCGGCCACGCCCGCGCGCACGTGCAGCGCGTCGACCTCCTTGTGCCGGAACTCGGCGATGGAGCGCAGCCGCTCGACCTGCTGCCTTTGCGCCTGCACTTGCGCGCCGATGCCCTTTTGCAGCGCCGTGAGCCGCTTCTCCTCGAACGCCTTGCGCCCCGACAGCGTCGACTCTTTGTCGCGCGACGTGGCCATTTCCAAATCGGACAAGAAGCCCTTCTTCGCCAGCGCCTGATCGGCCTGCGCCCGTCGCGCCGCCTCTTGATGCTCGGAATCGAGCGACGCGACCACCGATTCCTGCGCCAGCTTCTGATTGGTGACCGACGCCTCGAGGTTGGTCAGATCGGCCTGCGCCTGCGCCAGCTGGCGATCGGCCTCGAGCGCCTGCAGCTCGACCTCGGGATTGAGGAGGTCGACGAGCACGGTCTCCGGCTGCACCTTGGTGCCGGGCAGCACGCGCACGCGATCGACGCGCGCCGGCGCCACCGCCGTGATCCAGCGGATCTCGACGGGAACCAGCGT
>DASXOU010000954.1:0-5220 GCA_036494045.1 Polyangia bacterium
AACCACGACGTCGGCGGCTTCGGCCACTTTTTGGCCACGCAGCACGTGCCGGCGGCGCACGTGGTGGCGTGGGTGCTGTCGCTCGTCGAGGTCGCCGGCACGGTGGCGCTCGCGGCCGGCTTCTTCGTGATCCCGTTGTGCCTGTGGTTCGCCGCCGAGCTCGCCGTCGGCATCGTGATGGTGCACGCGCACGCCGGCTGGTTCGTCGTCGGCGGCGGCAGCGGCGGCATGGAGTTCAGCGTGCTGCTCATCGCCGCTTTGTTGGCGATCGCGCTGATGCGCCGCGGCGGCGCCCACTGAAAATTAGAAACGCGCCTTGGGGAGCGTGTCGACGACGTGGAGGTCGGCCATGAGGTCCGCGGCCGGCAGTGGCGCGTCGGAGATCGTGGCCGCGTCGATGCGCGCCAGGTAGCGCTTGGCCGTCTCGTCGAGCGGCGCGGTCACGCGCGCGTACTGATCCTCTTCCCACGACGTGCGCCCGTTCGACGGGATCGAATCGATCAACTGGATGCGCAGCCGCCGCGCCTCCTCGAGCGTCTTGCGCGCCTCGGCGTAGTCGCTCAAGTGATAGCTGATGACGCCGTAGTTGGTCAGCGCCACCACGTCGCGCGCGTTGGCCGCCACCGCGTGCGCCAGGAGCTTGCGCGCCGCCGGGTACTCGTGACGATGCACGGCGATGACCGCGAGGTTGTTCCACACCGGGCTCCAGTCGAGCCCGAGCGCCAGGATCTCGCGATACAGCGACTCGGCGCGCGGCTCGTCGTGCCCGATCTGCGCCGCGAGCGCCGAGGCGAACGCGGCGTTGCCCTTGTGCTCGCGCGCCAGCGGCGCGCACCCCACGACGAACATCCCGAGCGCCAGCAAGGCCAACCGCTTGCGCATGCTGCCATTATAGCATCGCGCCGCCGAACGCGGTATGTCTGCCTCGATGATGGGGCTTCTCCCCATGCGCCCGCTCGACGCCTCGCTCGACGGCTTCCGCAACGACGCCCTCTTCAACGTCACGACGCTGATGGTGTCGGTGCTGTTCGTGATCGTGACCGGCATCCTCCTCTGGTCGGTCGTCATGCATCGCCAGGGCCGCCACCGCGCGCAGTACGAGCACGGCATCGGCCGCCGCCAGCTCCTCTTCACTGCGGTCATCACCGCCGTCATCTTCGCGGGCGTCGACGGCACGCTCCTCGTCGACAGCTACCTCGATCTCGACCAGGTCTTGTGGAAGTTCCCGCGCGCCGAGGAGCATCCGCTCGAGATCGAAGTGTGGGCGCAGCAGTGGAGCTGGAACGTGCGCTACGCCGGTCAGGACGGGCAGTTCGGCACAGCCGACGACGTCGTCCTCCTCGACGAGCTGCACGTGCCCGTCGGCCGGCCGGTCGTCGTGCATCTCAAATCCAAAGACGTCGTGCACTCGTTCTATCTTCCGAACTTCCGCGTCAAGCAGGACGTCATCCCCGGCGCCGAGACGCGCGCCTGGTTCGTCGGCAAGCTGCCCGGCCGCTACGAGCTCGGCTGCGCGCAGCTATGCGGCGTCAGCCACTACAAGATGCGCGGCTGGGTCACCGTCGAGAGCGCCGAGGCATTCCAAGCGTGGCTGCGCGCGCAGTCGGACGTGGCGCAAAAGCGCTTCGACCCCGCCGACACGGACGCGCACTGGGGCTGGCCGTGGAGCTGATCTTTTCGCGCGATCACAAGGTCATCGCGCGGCAGTTCCTGTGGCTCGGGCTCGCCTTTCTGCTCGTCGGCGGCCTGATGGCCATGGTGATGCGCTGGAGCCTCGCGTACCCGGGCCGCGCCATCCTCGGCATCGTCGTCTCGCCGGCGAGCTACACGACGCTGTTCACGATGCACGGCACCATCATGATCTTCTTCGCGGTGACGCCGATCCTCATCGGCGCGTTCGGCAACTTCTGCATCCCGCTCGAGCTCGGCGCGCGCGACATGTCGTTCCCGACGCTGAACATGCTGTCGTTCTGGACGCAGGTGCTCGCGTCGATCCTCGTCCTCGCGGCGTGGCTCGCGCCCGCGAGCGCGCAGGCGGGCTGGACCGGCTATCCGCCGCTGTCGACGACGATCGGCACGCCCGGCGCCGGCCAGACCTTGTGGACGCTGGCGCTCATCGGCGCCGGCGCGTCGACGACGATGGGCGCGGTCAACTACATCACGACGGTGCTGCGCGAACGCGCGCCGGGCATGACGCTCATGCGCATGCCGCTGACGATCTGGGGCCTGTGGCTGACGTCGATCCTGAACGCGCTGTTCGTGCCGGTGCTCGGCGTGGCGATGCTGCTCTTGCTTTGCGACCGCGTCGTCGGCACCCACTTCTTCGTCGCCGGCGCCATGATCCGCTCGGGCGGCGATCCGCTGCTCTATCAACACCTGTTCTGGATCTTCGGCCACCCCGAGGTCTACATCCTCATCCTGCCGGTGTGGGGCATCGTCGGCGACTTCCTCAGCTACTTCGCGCGCAAGCCGGCCTACGGCTATCGCGTGTCGGTGTGGTCGATGGTCGCAGTGACGGTCTTGTCGGCCGTCGTCTACGGCCACCACATGTTCGTCGCGTCGCTGTCGCCGATGCTGGGACGCGCGTTCATGGTGCTGACGCTCCTCATCTCGGCGCCGGCGATGATCCTCTTTCTCAACTGGATGCACACGCTCTGGCGCGGCGCGATCCGCCTCGAGGTGCCGATGCTGTTTTCGATCGGCGTCCTCTTCGTCTTCGGCGTCGGCGGCCTGACCGGGCTGTTCCTCGCGGACATTCCGCAGGACGTGTATCTCCACGACACCTATTTCGTCGTCGGGCACTTCCACTTGATCATGGCGGCGGCGGTGTTCCTCGGCTCGTTCGCCGGGATCTACTTCTGGTTCCCCAAGATGTTCGGCCGCTCGATGTCGCGC
Source organism: Polyangia bacterium (assembly GCA_036494045.1). Taxonomy (GTDB): domain Bacteria; phylum Myxococcota_A; class Polyangia; order Palsa-1104; family Palsa-1104; genus JAQBQH01. The sequence continues at coordinate 2,896 of DASXOU010000954.1, forward strand.
ACGCTCGGCACCATCCATTTTGCGATCACGCTGCCGACGCTGGTCGTGATCTTCGGCGGCATGCTCGTCCTCGGCAACGCCGGCATGCAGCGGCGCCTGTTCAATCCGTCGGAGTACGAGACCTTCCGCGCGCTCCATCCGTGGAACGTCGCGCTCACGCACACCGCGTTCCTGCTGGGCGCGGCGCAGCTCCTGTTCGTGTGGAACTTCTTCGCGTCGCTCTTCCGCGGCGCGCCGGCGTCCGATAATCCGTGGTCGGTCGGCACGCTCGAGTGGACGCACGCGGCGACGCCGCCGGCGGCGCACAACTTCGCCGAGATCCCGACGGTGCGCCACGGGCCGCACGAGTTCAATCATCCGCAGCTCGAGGGCAAGGACTGGCTCGGCCAGGCGGAGAAGCTGCCCGGAGATCCCGAGTGAGCGCCGAGACGGCACGCGCGCGCACCTCGTACATCGGCATGGCCGTGTTCCTCGGCGGCTGGACCATGATGTTCGCCGCGCTCCTGTTCGTCTGGGCCGACGTGCGCTTGTCGTCGCCGGCATGGCCGCCCGACGGCGAGCCGCGCGCCCCGCTCCTCTATCCGGCGCTGGCGACGATCCTCATCGTTGCGTCCTCGTGGCTGCTCGCGCGCGGACGCATCGCCGCGACGATCGTGGCCGGGCTCGGTTTCGTCGCGCTGCAGCTCGCCGGGCTCGCGGCGCTGTGGCGCCTCGGCGTGACGCCGTCGTCGGGCCGCTACGGCTCGCTCCTCTACACGTTCCTCGCGCTGCACGGGCTGCACGTCGCCGTCGGCCTGGGCGGGCTCGTCGCCGCGCGCGGACGCTTCGCCGGCGCACAACCGAGCTGGCGCCGCTTCTGGCACTTCGTCGGCGCGGTCTGGCTCGTCCTCTTCGGCGCGCTCTATCTCGCCGGCTGCGCCGACGAGCACACGCGCGGCCGCGTCGCCTATCAACAATATTGCCGCCCCTGCCACGGCGACGCCGGCGACGGCCACGGCTTCTCGTCGCCCGGCCTGCGCCCGCCGCCGCGCGACTTCACACAGGGGCTGTTCAAGTTCGGCAAGGTGCCGGCGCCACTCTTGCCGCCCGACGCCGAGCTCGCGCACATCATTCGTCACGGGCTCAACGGCACCGCGATGCGCCCGTGGGACGTCTCCGACGCCGAGCTCCACGCCGTCGTGCAGTACATCAAGACCTTCTCGCCCGCGTGGCGGACCGAGCAGCAAGGCGTACCGCTGGTGCCGACGCCCGATCCCTACGGCGCGGCGCACGAAAAAGAGGCGCTCGCCGACGGCGAGGGCTTCTACCGACAGCTGTGCGCGAGCTGCCACGATCATCACGAGCTCCGCGCCACCGACTACTGCCTGCGCGGCAAGTGGGACGACTGCAAGCTTGCCGTGCGCGAGCTGCCGCCGAACCTGCGCTGCGATCCGCTGCGCGCCGTCTACCCCGAGAGCGAGCTCGTTGATCTGTACCGGACCATTTCCGGCGGCATCGGCGGCGCCAGCATGCCGCCGTGGCGCGGCGCGCTTCCCGAGGACGAGATCTGGGCCGTCTCGCACTACGTGCGCGCGCTGCGCCGCGATCAGACCGGCTGCAACGTGTCGCGCACCGGCCAGTAACCCTCGACGACGTAGGCGCCCGCCTCTTCCATCAGCTCGCGCACCTCGACGACGCCGCTGCCGAGCTCGACGAGCACCACCGCGCGCCCTTTGCCGACGAGATCGCGGTAGCGCTCGCGCATGTGCGGGCGCACCGCGCGCGGAAAGCGCTCGCCGCCGAGCCATCCGCCGAGGAGCAGGCCAAAGCCGACGCCCGCGGCCAGCGCTACCACAGCGTAGAGCCACGAGCTCGCCAGCGAGCGCGCAACATAGGTGAAGACCAGGCCCACGGCGAGCCCCCACGCGGCCGTACGCAGCCAGGGCGAGCGCTCCTCGACCACCTGCGTCTCGACCGCCTCCCCGTCGGCGCCGGGCAGGAACAGCCGGATGCTGCCGACGCCGTCGAGCTCGCGCAGCTGCTCGGAGGCGCGCAGCGCGCTCTCGGGATCGCGAAACACGCCGGTCAGCGTCGTGCGCATGTTCCGAACCAAAAGCAAGCGGCGCGCCGAATCATGCGTCGGCCCGATGCGCGCGCCACACGATCGTGGCTACCACGGCGCCGATCGCGATGGGCGTGGTGACGAACGCCGCCACCAGCCGCCACACCGACGGGGCCACGACGGTCGTGCACATCGGGCAGATCACGGACGCAGCCCCGGCGCCAGCGCGTCGGCGACGAGCGCGACGGTGTACAAGATCGGCAGCGCGAGCGGAACCATGAATC
>DASXOU010000955.1:0-6172 GCA_036494045.1 Polyangia bacterium
CTGACCTTCCAGCTGCCGACCGATCCGACCGGCGCCACCAGCGACGCGGCGCTGACGATGGGCACCTACTCGATCAACCTCAACATCAAGACGCTGACGAAGGGGACCCAGTCATGGATCTACTTCGATTCGGCGAAGGCGGTCCGGCAGTGAGAACCAAAGGCGCGGCGGCGACGATCGTATTGATCGCCGCCGCCGCTGCCGCCAACGAGCCGTCCAAGTGGGAGCGGCTGTTCTCGGCGGAGGGCGGGCCGGCGGTGCACGCGAGCGCGCGCTATCGCGACGCGGCCGGCAACGAGCATCGGCTCGAGCTGTGGCGCACGCCGCGGGCGCTGCGCCGCGACACCGACGAGAAGCTGGCGATGATCGTCGAGCGCCGCCACGGCAGCGACGATGAGTATCACGTGGTCCAGCTCGGGCAGAACGGCCGCGCCTACGACGTCTCGCGCGATTCGTTGTATCGCATGGGCAGCTTTCCCGAGTGGTCGCAGCTGGCGACGATGCTGACGCGGCCGGCGGGCGAGCTGCGCATCGACGGCGGCGCCGAGGCGACGACGACGGCGGGCGCGTGCCGCTGGTACGAGGTGACGCGCGAGAGTGCGCGCGAGAGGATCTGTTGGTCGCGTGCGATGCGCCTGCCGCTCGTGATCGAGCGCTGGGTGTCGGGGGCGTGGGCGAGGACGGTGACGGTGGAGAGGGCGAAGGTGGAGCGCATCGCAGCGACCGTTTTTCATCCGCAGTTCGACGTCGCCCATATCGATATCGACAGGGACCTGGACTAGGGAACTGCGGCCCGAGGGCGCGGCCCGCAGGTGGGGGCCGTGCTCAAACAGTGCTCGGGCGAAGACGCCCTGCGCAAGCCAACTGCGCGCGGCCCCCACCTGCGGGCCGCATGGGTCGGGCCCTCGCTGCTTCACGATTCCCGACGTCTGCGACCCCAGCTTGGCCCGGGAGCCGATCTCCGGAAAATGGATCGCGGTGCCATCGGCCCGATCGACGGCGCTCCGGGCCCCTGCGCGATTCGCCCTGCGCGTTCGCCGTGCGTTACCCCCACGCCACCGTCGGAAACGGCGGGCCGGGGCGGGCGAATAAGTAGCCCTGCAAGAGATCGCAGCCGAGCGTCAAGAGCGCGTCGCGCTCGGCGACGGTCTCGATGCCTTCGGCGACGACCGACATGCCGAGCTCGCGGCACAGGCGGGTCATGCTGCCGACCACGCGCTGGCGCGTGCTGTCGGCGTCGATGTCGCGCACGAGCGACATGTCGAGCTTCACGAAGTCCGGTTGCAAGAGCGTGAACGTGGTCAGCCCCGCGTAGCCGGCGCCGAGATCGTCGACGGCGATGCGGAAGCCGAGCCGGCGCAAGGCGTCGATGCGCGCGCGCACGTCGACGACGGCGCCGAGCGAGGCGCGCTCGGTGATCTCGAGGACCACGCGGTGCGCGATCCCCGACAGCGCGGAGGCCGCCGACGTCAGATCCTCGTCGTTGAGATCGAGCGGATGCAGGTTCACGAAGAGCAGGCCCTCGCCGCCTTCGGCGTTGTGCGCGACCGCGCTGCGGATGCGGCGCCCGAGATCGCGCAGCCGGCCGATGCGCTCGGCGGCGTCGAAGAGCGCGCCCGGATGCGGCAGCGTCGGCTCGGCGCTGCGCACCAGCGCCTCGTGCGCGAAAACCTCGCGCTTCTGCCAGGAGACGATCGGCTGATAGGCCATGGCCAGTCGCTCGAGCGCGCGGCGGAAGCGCGACTCGAGGCCGGCGCGATCACCGACGAACTTGTCGAGATCGCCGACGTGCAGGAGCGCCTCGCGCTTGAGGCGCGCCATGCGGCACATGCGCACGGCGTAGATGATCTCCTCGACGAGCGCGTCGTTGTCGACCGGCTTGGTCAAGTAGCGGAGCGCGCCGTGCTCGAGCGCCTTGACCGCGGTGCGCACCTCGGGCATGCCGGTCATGAGGATGACGGGGATATCGAGATCGTAGTCGCGCACCGTGCGCAGAAGCTCGATGCCGTCGAGCCCGGGCATCGAGATGTCGCTGACGACCGTGTCGAAGGTCTCGCCGCGCAGGATCTCGCCGGCGACCTTGCCGTCGGGCGCGACCGAGACGGTGAAGCCGGCGCGCTCGAGCACGCGCATGAGCGAGCGCGCCAGCACCGCGTCGTCGTCGGCGAGCAGGATGCGGCCGCCGGGCGCCTCGCGCTCGAGCGCGCTCACGTGGCCCTCCGGCGCAGCACGCGCTCGATCTCGCCCACCAGCTGGGTCATGGTCATCGATCCCTTCGAGACGATGGCGACGACGTCGCCGTTGAGGCGCGCGCGCTCGTCGGTGCCGAGCTCGTGCGCGGTGACGAGCAGGATCGGCGTTCCGCGCGTGCGCTCGTCCGCGCGCAGCGCCGAGACGACCTCGACGCCGGAGATGTCGGGCATCACCAGGTCGAGCAGCACCACGTCGACGGGGCCGGCGCGCGAGGCCTCGACGCCGGCGCGTCCGCTCGCTGCCGTGCGCACGACGAAGCCTTGCGGCTCGAGCGCAGCGCGGAAGAGCTCGAGCTGGCGCACGTCGTCGTCGATGGCGAGCACGTGCACCGGCGCGCTCTTGACCTTGGTGGTGAAGCTGCGCCGCGCCAGCGCCGCCATGAGCGCGTCGCGCTCCACCGGCTTGACCAGGTGCTCGACGGCGCCGAGGCTGAAGGCGCGTGCGCGATCGCTCGAGATCGAGACCATGACGACGGGGATGGGCGCGGTCTGCGGATCGCTCTTGAGCAGCTGCAAGACGTCCCAACCGTCGATGGTGGGCAAAAACACGTCGAGCGTGATGACGTCGGGGTGATGGCGGCGCGCCTGCGCGATCGCGTCGTCGCCGCTCGCCGCCGCGATGGTGCGAAAGCCCGCGCCTTGCAGCGCCAAAGCCAACAGCTCGCGCGCGGCCGCGTCATCGTCGACGAGCAGCGCCAGCGGTGCCGCCACGCGTGTGAGCTCTGGCGGCTCGGCGCGCGCCGCGCCTTCGTGGATTGGCAGATCGACGTGAAAGACGCTGCCGGCGCCGACCTCGCTCTCGACGGAGATGCGCCCGCCCATCACCTCGACGAGCTGCTTGGTGAGCGCCAGGCCGAGGCCGGTGCCGCCGAGCTCGGCCGCGTTCGACAGCTGCGTGAACGGCGTGAACAGGCGCGCCAGATCGTCGGGCGCGATGCCGCCGCCGTCGTCGCGCACCGACGTGCGCAGAAAGCCGGGCGTCGGCGACGGCGCGCAGCTCACGCGCACCTCGCCGGCCGCGGCGGTGAACTTGATCGCGTTCGACAAGAGGTTGTAGAGGACCTGCTTGACGCGCGCGCCGTCGGCGCTGATGGGCGGCAGCTCGGCCGACGCCTCGAGAGTGACGCGCACGCCGCGCGCCGCCGCTTGCGGCTGCAGCGTGACCACCGCGTCGGCGGCGAGCGAGCGCGCGGCGCACGGCTGGCGCACGATCTCGAGCCGACCCGCTTCCACCTTCGACAGATCCAACAGATCGTTGATGAGCCCGAGGAGGTGCCGTCCACTGCCGTGCACGTTGCGCAGATAGCGCGCCTGCTTCTCGTTGAGCACGCCGAACTTGCCGTCGATGAGCACCTCGGAGAAGCCGATGATCGAGTTGAGCGGCGTGCGCAGCTCGTGCGACATCATGGCCAAAAAGTCGGTCTTGGCGCGGCTGGCGCGCGTCAGCTCCTCGTTGCGCACGACGAGCGTCTGGTTGAGCGTGGCCAGCTCCTTCTCCGAGCGCTTGCGATCGGTGATGTCGCGCGCGGCGGCATAGATGAAGCCGGCTGGATCGGCGGCGTCGTTCCACAGAAGGTCGCGGTACGAGCCGTCCTTGCAGCGAAAGCGGCACTCGAACGCGATCACCGGCTCGCCGCGCCCGAGCTTGCCGACGGCGGCGAGCGCGGCCGGTTGATCGTCCGCATGCACGAAGCTCAAAAACGGCTCGGCGAGCAGCTCCGCCTCGCTGTAGCCGAGCACGCCGAACGCAGGATTGAGCCGCTTGAAGTAGCCGTCGGGGCCGGCGATGCACAAGAGATCGAGCGAGAGCGTGAAGAAGCGCCCAGGCTGCTCGGCGCGCTTGCGCTCGTCGATGTCGGTGAGCGTGCCGATCCACTCGCGCAGCTCGCCGTCGGCTTCGGCGAGCGGCACCGCGCGCAGCTGAAACCAGCGATAGGCGTCGCTGGGCGCGTGGCGGATGAGCCCTTCGGCCTCGAACAGCGCCCGGCGGCCGCGCGCCTCGTCCCAGGCGGCGCGAGTGCGCGCGCGATCGGACGGATGGATCGCCTCGAGCCAGCCGTCGCCGGCGTAGCTGCCCGCGCGCTGGCCGGTGTACGCCTCCCACGACGGCTGCGGCGCCAGGAAGGCGCCGTCGGCGTCGGCGCGCCAGACCACCGCGCTGGTGGCGGCGACGAGCGAGCGATAACGCTCCTTCGACTGCGCCAGCGCCTCGAGCGCGCGGTTGCGCTCGGTGACGTCGTTGGCGACGATCATGTGCGCCCGCCGCCCGGCGAAGACGAAGTTCTGCGCGCGCAGCTCGACGGCGATGGCGCTGCCGTCCTTCTTGCGATGGCGCCATTGGCCGAGATCGCTGGCCACGCCGTCGGGCTTTTCGTGCGCGTTCTCGGCGCGCAGCCGCTCGAGATCCTCGGGGAAGCGGATCTCTTCGATGGTCATGCCGAGGAACTCGGCCTCGCTGAAGCCATAGTGCTCGACGGCGGCGCGGTTGACGGCGAGGAACTGCAGCGTGTCGCGATCGTAGACCCACATCGACACGGGGCTGTTGTCGAAGAGCATGCGATAGCGCTCTTCGTTGCGCTGGGCGCGCTCGCGCTCGGCGACGACCTTGGCCTCCTTGGTGCCGAGATATTCCTCGCCGATGATCACCATCGTGCGATCGACGAACGCGTGCAGCGCCATGAACGCGCCGCCGAGGCGCGCCGGATCGGCGCCGAGATCGGCGATCAGGCGCGGCACCATCAGCCGCTTGAAGGCACCGACGAGATCGTACCAACCGGCGAAGCTGATCCCCATGTTGGCGTAGGTGGCGCCTTGCGCGCGCAGATCCGCTTCGTACGGCGCCCACGCGTTGTCGTAGACGGCGCGGCGCAGCCGTTCGCGCGACTGCCGGCTCTGCTCGGCCATGAGCTCGGGCGGCATGGCAGCGATGAGCGGCGCGAACTCCGGGTGCGCGCGCGCGGCGCGCTCGGTGTCGCCGATGATCTCGTCGTAGTGCGCCTCGTAGACGCCGAGAAAATCGCGCAGCCCGGCCTGCTTGTCGGCGCCGAACCACACAACGCCGTCGTCGGATCTGCTCATGCGCTCCTCGCCCGCCGGGCTACGCGGGCAGCTCCAGGCTGAACACCGTCGGCAGCTCCGGCGTCTCGTCGACCCACATGCGCCCGCCGTGCGCTTCGGCCGCCAGCCGGCAGAAGTACAAGCCGAGCCCGAGGTTCATCCGTCCCGAGCCGCCGCCGGCCTGGCCGAATTTCTCGAAGATGCGCGTGCGCGCTTCGACGGGAATCGGCGCGCCGGTGTTGCCGATGCTGACGCGCACCGCGTAGGAATCGCAGCGGGTGCCGCACACCGCGATGCGCCCGCCCGTCGGCGTGTGGCGAAACGCGTTGTCGAACACGTTCTCGATGACCCGCGAGATCAGCTCCGGATCGCCGTTGAGCTCGGCCTTCGGATCGATGCGGCTGTCGATGGTGATGCCGCGGACGCCGGCGAGATGGCCGCGCTGGCGCACCAGCGGCGCCACCAGATCGTCGACGGGAATGCGCTGCACGCGCAGTTGCAGCTGCCCGGCCTCGACGCGCGCCACGTCGATCAAGTTGGCCAGAAGACGCAGCGCGCGGCTGCCGGCAGACTTGGTGTCGCGGAGCGCGTCGAGCGTCTCGGCGCTGGTGGTCTCGTCGTCGAGCACGAAGTCGACGTTGGCCAGCATCGCCGCCAACGGGTTCTTCAGATCGTGCACGATCATCGCCGACATCTCTTCGCGGAAGCGCTGCAGCTCGACCAGCTCGAGGTTGCGCCGCTGCAGCGCCGCTTCCTTGTTGCGCAGCGCCAACAGGTTGCCGACGCGGATGATGAGCTCGTGACGATCGATGGGCTTGGTCAGAAACTCGTCGGCGCCAAAACCGAGTCCAGGAGCTAGTCCC
>DASXOU010000956.1:0-3218 GCA_036494045.1 Polyangia bacterium
CGCCGGAAACAGTCGCGCCAGTGCCGGCACGTCGCGGGGCATCAAGCCCTCGGCCTCGAGCCGCGGCAGCCGCGCCAGGTGTTGGCTGAGCGCGTCGATGACGCTGTCGACCGCTTTGTAGGGCACGCTCTCGCGTTCGTAACAGCGGCCGGTGACCACGAGCGCTTCGTCGCGCGCCTCGACGCCGTCGAGGAAGCGGCGCACCAGCGCGCTCTTGCCCATGCCCGATTGGCCGTGCCCGAACACCACCGCGAGCTTGCCGCGGCGGGTGGCGGCGAAGGCGTCGGCGAGCGCGCTCCTGTGCTTGCCGCGGCCGATGAACGTGGAGGCCGAGCGCGTCGACGGGCCCGACGAGACGAGGATGGCGCCGGTATCGACGCCGAGGCGGCGCAGGACGTCGCGGCCGGGCGGGCGCGCCTCGGGCTCGCGGCGCAGAAGCTCCGCGCACAACGCGTCGAGATCGGGCGGGACCTCTCCTGGCGGCGCGATCTGATGCGGCGGCGGCGGCTCGAAGCGCTGCTTGTCCATGAGCACGTCGGTCGAGCCGCCGACGAACGGCAGCCGCCCGGTGAGCGCCTCATAGAGCATGACGCCGACGGCGTACCAATCGCTCGGCGGGCGCAGCGGCAGGCGCGCGCCCTGCTCGGGCGACATGTACGCGGCGGTGCCGGCCAATCCCTCGACGGGGATGAGCTGGCGCTCGCGATCGATCTCGGTGACCAGGCCGAAGTCGAGGATCTTGACGCGGCCGTCGTGCGTGACGAGCACGTTCGAGGGCTTCAGGTCGCGATGGATGAGCCCGCGATCGTGGATCGCGGCCACGCCCTCGGCGAGCTGCGGCAAGACGCGGCGCAGGCGCAACAGATCGAGCGTGCCGCCGACGGGGACGCCGTCGCGCGCGCGCGGCGGATCGGAGCTCGGCGAAGCGGCCTTCTTGCCGGCCATCGTGGCGTCGGTGGTCGAGTCGTCGCCGGCGGCCGAGAGCGCGGCGGTGGCGTCGAGCGTCTCGACGACCTGACCCACGCGCACCGCGCGCAGAAAGCCGACGCCCGAGACCAGCTCCATCGTGAAGAAGAGCCGATCGCCGACGGAGGCGAGCTCATACAGCGACACCAGGTTGGGATGCGAGATGTCGGCGAGCGCGCGGAACTCGCGCTTGAAGCGCACCAGCGCCGCCGCGTCGACGTCGCGCAGCGTCTTGAGCGCCACCACCTGGTTGCGCTCGCGATCGAGCGCCTGATAGACGACGCCCATTCCGCCGGCGCCCATGCGTCGCTGGATGATGAAGCGATCGGTGCCGATGAACGCGGACTCGGTTCTCTTGGCGGGCTTCGACAAGGCGTTCCCGCTTCATCTTAGCAGTATCATGAGCGCATGACATCGATCGAGATCGCGCGCGCGTGGCTCAGCGCGTTCAACGCGCACGACGTGGATGCGCTGGTCGCGCTCTACGCGGAGGATGCGACCCACACGTCACCAAAGATTCGGGCGCTGCATGCCTCAACTGGCAGTGGTACCGGCGACAAGCTCGTCGGCAAGGCGGCGCTGGCGGCGTGGTGGCGCGCGGCCAACGCGCGCTTGCCCGGGCTGCGTTACGAAGCGACCGCCATCGTCGCCGACGCCGAGCGCGCGATCATCGAGTACGTGCGGCACGCACCGGGTGAGCCGCCGATGCCGGTGGCCGAGGCGTTCGACGTGCGCGACGGGACGATCGTCGCATCGCGCGTGTATCACGGATAGGACGCGCCCCGCAGTATAATGGTCGGCGGTGGTCGAGGTCGCAGTACTGGAGGAGGTGGCGGAGATCTTCGCGTCGTTGCGCGACGTGGACGGCGCGCTCGCGCGCTTCCTCGAGCTGGCGCGCACGATGGCCGGCGCCGGCGCCAACGGCGCCATCTACCTGCGCGACGACGCGCGCGGCAGCTTCGCGCGCTGGCGCGAGCGCGACGACACGCCGGCGCTCGACTTGTCGGTCGCGCTCGTCGAGGGATTCTTCAGCGGCGTCGACTATCGGCAGGTCGACCTCGACGAGCCGGGCTACGACGGGGTCGGCGCCATCGAGCTCGCGCGCACGGGCGGCGTGCACGCGGCGCTCGGGCTGGCGATGCGCCATCGCGGGCGCGTCGTCGGCGTGCTCGGCATCGGCTTTCCGTCGCTGGCGGCGCTGCCGAGCGAGAAGCTGCGCGCGTTGGCGGCGCTGGCGCGCTTTCCAGCGGCCGCGATCGAGCACGCGCGGACGCAGGAGCTCGCCGAACGGCGCGCGCGTCACGCCGATCGCTTGCGCCGCTTCGGCGAGCGCGCGCTCGGCACGCTCGACGTCGCCGCGCTGCATCGGCTGATCCTCGACACCACCGTCGAGCTCACCGGATCGGATCAGGCGTCGATCACCGAAGTGCACGGCGAGACCGTGCGCGTGGTCGCCGGCGTGGGCAAGGACGCCGTGCTCGTCGGCAGCGAGGCGCCGGCCGAGGTCATGCGCGAGGCGCTCGGCATCGACGAGCCCTACGTCGTCGACGACGTGGCCGCGGCCGACGGCGTGCAGCACCTCGTGCGCATGGCGAAGAAGTTCGGCGCCGGATCGTTCATGGCGCTGGCGATGCGCCACGAGGCGCGCGTGTTCGGCTACCTCTTCGCCGGCGCCGCCCAGCCGCGCGCGTTTCACGCCGAGACCGTGGAGGCGATGCGCATCCTGGCGTCGATGGCGGCGGCGGTGCTCGAGCAGCGCAACGCGCACGCCGATGCCGAGCGGCAGGCGGCGCGCCTGGCCGCGACCATCGAGCACCTGCCGATGTTCATCGAGGTCTACGACGGCGCCGGCGCGCTGGTGCGCGGCAACGGCGTGGCGCGCATGACCCGCGTGCGCTTCGGCGTGCCCAATCCGACGGCGCAGAAGGCGTGCGGCGATCTGACGGTCACTCAGCTCGACGGCGCGTCGATCGCGCCCGAGGAGCTGCCGGCGGCGCTGGCGCTGCGCGGGCAGGCGACGGCGCGGCGCGAGGTCGTCACCTGGCGCGACGGCGTCAAGCTGTCGACGGTGCTGATGGCGGCGGCGCCGATCTTCGCGCCCGATGGCGGCGGCGTCGAGGCGGTGGTGCTCGCCTGTCAGGACATCTCGGCGCTGCACGAGCTGGCGCAGGAGAAGGATCGCTTCTTGAGCGTCGCGGCGCACGAGCTGCGCACGCCGCTGACGGCGCTGCACGCGACCACGCAGCTCATCG
>DASXOU010000957.1:0-4771 GCA_036494045.1 Polyangia bacterium
GCTCATGGTGGCTGCGCCCGCCGTCGCGGCGCCTCGCCGGCGCGTCACTCGCAGCGTAGCGAGATCGTCCAGCCCTCGTGCAGATACGAGCGCCGCACCGTCCCCGGCGCGCCGCACTCCTTCTTGGTCGCGTCGAGCAGGCACAAGTCGTGTGGCCCCGGCATCGCCTGAAACCCGACGCGCGTCGCCGCCGGCACCTCGCCGACCTTCTTGCCGTCGACGTACACCGTCGAGCTGCGCCCGCACTTGGTGTTGTCGACGTAGAACAGGACGCCCGAGCGCGTATCGTTCACCGTCGGATCCGCCGGCAGCGGATGCTTCGGCATCGCGATCGGCTGCTGCGGCGGCACGCGCTCGGCCGGCAGATTGGGCGGCAAGCTCTCGTGCGCGGCGTCGTTCTTGGCGATCGCCACGCCCGGCGCGCCCGGCTGTCCCGGCAGCGGCCACGGCTCTTCGCCGAGCTTGCCCGCCTGCGGGTCGCCCTTGATGAGCAGCGCCTGCATGTCGCAGCCGGCGTACTTCAGCTCGTCGACGAGCTGATCGTGAAACGCGACCTTCATCTCGCGATAGTCGGTGAGGAGCGTCGCGTACTGTTGCAAGACGCGCTTGACCTTCCAGCGATAATCGGGCGTCAGCCCAATCGACTCGCCCAGCCGATCGAACTCCTTGACCTGATCGTAGTGGCGCGTGAGCTCGCGCCCGACGCGCAGATACTCGACGCCGAGCCGATGCGCCTTGGCATAAGGCCCAGCAACGGTGTCCGTCGGACAGCGCCCCTTTTTCGCGACGCCGCGCGCGCCGATCTCGGTCAACGCCGACTGCACCGAGCGCGCGAACTCGTCGCGCATCGCCTGCATCTGCGTCGCCAGATCGATGAAGCGATCGATCGTGCGCCGATAATCGGACGCATCGCCGAACACGTCGTCGACCTCGGGCTTGCCCTCGAGGTGAAAGCCGCTGCCGGCGTCCACCGCCGGCTGCGCCTGCGCCGCGGCAGCCACTTCGGTCGGCGCAGCATCCGCCGCACCGCCGAGGACCACGGCTGCCAGAACGACCAGGGCCCGACGATTCATCGCCTCCATAGTATGAGCGTTTGCCGGACGCGCGTCCAAGAACTAGATTACCGGGCATGCCACGCGCGGCCTCACTTCCCGACATCGTCTTCACCACGCCGCGCAGCCTGCCCGACGCCAAGAAGCTGCGCGGGCGCGTCGCCGTCGTCGACATCGCCTTTGCCGCCGACGGCATGGGCACGCCGTTCGCCGAAACCACCGGCGCGTTCATCGCCGAGCTCGGCGGCCGCCTCGCCGCGTGGGTCGATCATCACGATCACGAGCGCCACGTCGACTTCGCCGGCGACGCCCGCTTCTCGCTCGCCACCAAAGCCGAGCATGGCGCCTGCCCCGAGATGGTCACGCCCGAGGTCGTCAAGAACGCCGGGCCCGTCGACACCATCGTCGCCCACGTCGATCTCGACGGCCTCTACGCCGCCGTCAAGTGGCTGCTCGACGGGCACGAGCCCTACGCCGGCGCCGACGACGACGCCCGCGCCGTCGACACGCGCATCGGCACGCCCGGCCCCACCGGCGCAATGATCGACAAGGCGCTGCGCGCGCACTTTCGCGACGAAGGGCTCAAGCATCGCATCGTCCGCTGGCTCGTCGACGGCATGAAGGACAAGGCGCTCGGCCGCGAGATCGCCGAGGCCGCCGCCGACTTCGATCGCATGGCCGGTGAGACCACGCGCCTGGCCGCGTTGTACGAACCGCGCGGCCGCGCCGTCTTCGTCGACGCCGGCGTGCACGCCAAGGCGCCCTTCGACAAGACCATGCTTCTCCTCGAAGGCCAGAAGCGCGCGCCCGTCGCCATCGTGCGCGACGCCGGCATGATCACGCTCGCCGCCGCCTTCGACAGCGGCATCGACTTCGTCAAGCTGCTCGACCTCGGCGGCGGCATGCCGACGCGCGTGAGCATCAAAGAGGCGCGTCTCGACGAGGTCCTGCAGAAGCTCAACGGATAATCGTTTTCCACTGCCGAGGCTTCGCGTTTCCGCTCACGCACGCGACGCCGCGAGGCGCCAGCGGGCACATCGCTTGCTCCTTTGGTACGCATGGAGACGATTCGGCGCACCATCGCCCGCCCGCTCGACACCCGCACTGCGCTGCTGTGCGTCGCCATCCTCGGCCTCAACATGCTCGACGCCTTCGCCACCTTGCGCCACCTCGAGCACGGCGCGCAGGAGCTGAACCCGTTCATGCTGGCGCTGCTCCATCACGGCGCCGCGTCGTTTCTCATCGTGAAGCACCTTCTGGCCTCGGCCGGCGTCATCGGCATCGCGCTCCATCCCGGCCGCCGCGCCGCCGATGTCGCGCTCTTCATCCTGTTCCCGCTGTATACGCTGCTCGCCGTCTACCAGATCGCGCTCTTCTACGTCATGTAATAGACTCGTAGTCGATGAGCTCGGGCAAGGACGCTTCAATCGCCGACGCGCTGGTGCAGAGCTACGCTGCCGACGCGCCGCTGTCGATCGCGCCCGGCCACGAGCTGCCGTCGCCGCTCGAAGTGCGCGCGGTCGTCACCGAGCTGCGCGAGCTCATCTTCCCCGGCTTCACCGGCGGCGCGCGTCCGGCCGCCGGCGTGTCGCTCAAGGCGCACGTCGCCGCGCGCGTGGCGCAAGTGCGCGTGCGCCTGACCGAGCAGATCTATCGCGGCCTGCACCATCGCTGCCGCGTCGCCGGCGCCGAATGCGCCGCCTGCGAAGAGGCGGCCGAGCGCATCTCCGACGGGATCATCGACGCCCTGCCCGACGTGCGCGCGCTGCTCATGACCGACGTGCGCGCCGCCTTCGAAGGCGATCCCGCCGCCACCGGCGCCGACGAGGTCGTCTTCTCGTATCCCGGCATCGCCGCCATCTGCGTCTATCGCATCGCCCACAGGCTCTACGGCCTCGGCGCCGCCATCGTGCCGCGCATGATGACCGAGATCGCGCACTCCGAGACCGGCATCGACATCCATCCCGCGGCCACCATCGGCGAAGGCTTCTTCATCGACCACGGCACCGGCGTCGTCATCGGCGAGACCACCGTCATCGGCAGGAGCGTGCGCATCTACCAGGGCGTCACGCTCGGCGCGCTCTCGTTGCCGACAGGAAAAGCGCGCGCGCTCGCCAGCGCCAAGCGTCACCCGACGATCGAGGACGACGTCATCATCTACGCCAACGCCACCATCCTCGGCGGCGAGACGGTGATCGGCCGCGGCGCGGTCATCGGCGGCAACAGCTGGATCACCGAGAGCGTGCCGGCGCGCGCCCGCTCGGCCAATAGCGGTTAGCCGCGTTGGGGCGTTTCGACGATCGCGCCACGCAGCCGGCGCGCGGCCCCGCGGACATGTTCCGCTGGCGCGTCAGCGACACGCTCGCCGGCCGCCGCGTCAAAGACGACGATCCCGCGTTCGTGACGCCCACGCGCGCCCCCGATCTGGCGCTCGTCGCCTCCTCGACGCCGTCCTTGACCTGGGTCGGCCACGCCACCTTCGTGATGCGCCTCGGCGGCAAGTTGATCGCCACCGATCCGGTCTGGTCCGAGCGCCTCACGGTCATCAAGCGCCGCGCCGCGCCCGGGATCGCGTTCGCCGATCTTCCGCCCGTCGACGTCGTCACCGTCTCGCACAACCACTACGATCACCTCGACGCGCCGACGATCGCGCGCCTCGGCGGCGGTCCCGTCTACGTCACGCCGCTCGGCAACGGCCGCTGGCTGCAAAAAGCGGGCGCCAAGAACATCGTCGAGCTCGACTGGTGGCAGTCGCACGCGATCGACGGCGTCGAGGTCACGCTGGTGCCCGCGCGCCACTGGTCGATGCGCGCGCCGTGGAACCGCAACGACGGCCTGTGGGGCGGCTTCGTCTATCGCAGCGCCGACGGCGTCGCCTACCACTCGGGCGACACCGCGCTCTTCGACGGCTTCTCCGAGATCGGCGCGCGCCTCGGCCCCATCGACTGGGCGATGCTGCCCATCGGCGCCTACGAGCCGCGCTGGTTCATGGAGCCGCAGCACATGAACCCCGCCGACGCCGTCGAAGCCTTCGTGCGCCTCGGCGCGCGCACGCTCTGCGCCATGCACTGGGGCACCTTCAAGCTCACCGACGAGCCGCTCGGCGAGCCGCCGCGCCTGATCCGAAAATTGTTCGCCGAGCGCGATCTTGGCGACGAGCGCCTGTGGATCTTCGACGTCGGCGAAACACGCCCGCTCACTCGACCGTAATCACGCTGTCGCCGGCCGGTAGATCGGCCCAGAACGTGGTCTCGCCGTTCTCCGAGTGCACGCCGCGCGGCAATTCGCCGTTGACCCGCACCGGCGCATCCGGCCGCGCCACCACGAAGGTCGCGCCTGCCAGCGCCGTCGGCGTCTGCACCAGGATTCGATGATCGGCCCCGACGGTGAGCTTGACGTCGGCCACCGCGCGCAGCCGATCGGCGAGCCCCGCCAGCGTCGGAATCCACAACGTGCCGCGCTGCTGCCGCGCCGACAGCGACGAGAGCAGCCGCTCGAATTCCGGCGCCAGCATCACCGGCCCGTTGCCGCCCGGCTTGTCGTGCGGATCGATCGGCACGAGCAGGTTCTTGAGCCCGAACTTGGTGTGCGCCGGATGATAGGTCTCGAGATAGGTGTGCGCGATGTTGAGCCCGCGCTCCTTCTCGAGCCGGTCGAGCGCCGCCGCCGAATACATGTTGTAGAAGTGCTTGGCCTCGAGAAACGCCCACTGCGAGCGG